>CAIYPH010000690.1 GCA_903928045.1 uncultured Rhodospirillales bacterium | reverse complement strand
GCCTGCGCCACTTCGCGGAAGGTGGTGTTGTTGGAGGGGAAGTCGAGCGACACCGTGGCGCCGGGCGGCAGCTTGGCCTCGGCAATCAGCTTCTTCGCCGCCGCGGGGTCGAAGGGCACCGGCTTCTGCGCCGGGTCGAACCCGAAGGACAGCGTGCTCTGGAAGCTGGTGACGGGCTTGGCATGGCCCTGCAGGATCTGCTTGACGATCGCCTCGCGATCCACCGCCAGCACGATCGCCTTGCGCACCCGCTCGTCCTTGGTCGGGCCATTGGCGGTGTTGAAGCGCGCCACCTGCACGGTCGGGCCGGTGGTCGACAGCAGTTGCAGATGCGCGGCGCTGGTGATCGCCCCGATCATCCCGATCGGTACCTGCGAGGCGACGTCAACCCGGCCGGCCTGCAACTCGGCCACCTGGGTGGCCGGCTCGACGATGAATTTGAACACCACCTTGTCGAGCTTCGGCGTGCCGTCCCAGTGGTGGCCGCTGGGCTCCAGCGTGAGCGCCACCTTGTTCTCGTAGCTGGCCACCTTGAACGGCCCGGTGCCCACCGGCGCCGCCGCGAATCCCTGGCTGCCCTTCTCGGTGACGTATTTCGGCGGCACCATCATCGCGCCATAGCCGGCGAGCTTGGTGATCATCACCGGGTCGGGCCGCTTCAGCACGATGTCCACGCTATAGGGATCGATGATCTCCACCGCGCCGATCGAGGTGTAGTTGGATTGCTGCGGCCCCTTGGCGCCCTCGGGGCCAAGCAGGCGCTCCATGGTGAATTTCACCGCCTCGGCGTTGAACGGCTCGCCGTTGTGGAACGTCACCCCCTCGCGCAGCTTGAAGCGCAGCCGCATGCCCTGGTCCAGCACTTCCCAGGATGTGGCGAGGCCGGGCTTGAGGTTGAGCTGCTCGTCGCGCATCACCAGCCCGTCGAAGATGCTGGAGCCGACGGCGCCCCAGGAGAGCAGGAAGGTGGCGATCGGGTCCCAGTTGTTGGGGTCCTGCACTTGGGCGATGGTCAGCGTACCGGCTGCCTGCGCCTGGGGCACGGGCACGGCCGCGACGGCAGCGATGAGGGTGGTGGCGGAGGCGAGTTGGCGGAGGCGCATGCGTGTCTCCCGACGATCGTGAAGCCCCACAGTCTGGCCAGCGTCCCCCCCGCGTCAAGCGCCGTCTGGACAGCGCAACGGCCGCGCCCTATGGCCAGCTTTGAGCGGCCAGCCGGGAGCGTCCATGCGCATTCTCTACAGTCATCGGATCCAGTCGCGCGACGGGCAGAGCGTGCATGTCGACGAGCTGATCGCCGCCCTGCGGGCCGAGGGGCACGAGGTGCTGGTGGTCGGCCCGAGCTTCTATGACAACGCCTCCTTCGGCGGCGGCAGCGGTTTCGTGGATTTCGTGCGCAAGCTGCTGCCCGGCGCGCTCGGCGAGGTGGCGGAGCTGGCCTACAACATCCCCGCCTACCGCCGCCTGCGCGCGGCCTGCCGGGAATTCCGGCCGGATGCGATCTATGAGCGCTGCAATCTCTATTTCCTCGCCGGAACCTGGCTGGCGCGGCGCACCAAACTGCCCTTCCTGCTCGAGGTGAACTCCCCCCTCGCCGCCGAGCGCACCAAGTTCGGCAACCTCCGCCTCACCACCCTGGCCCACCGGCTGGAGCGCTACACCTGGAAAACCGCCGATCGCGTGCTGCCGGTCACCGGCGTGCTGAAGCGCATCCTGGTCGCCAACGGCGTGCCGGAGGGGCGGATCGAGGTGATCCACAACGGCATCGTGCTCTCCCGCTTCGATGACCCGCCTTCCCGTCCGGCGGGCGAACCCGTCACCCTCGGCTTCGTCGGCTTCGTGCGTGCCTGGCACGGGCTCGACGAGGTGATCCGCGAAATCGCCGCTCGCCGTGAGATGGCGTTGAAACTTACCGTGGTGGGCGACGGCCCGGTGCGCGGCGAGTTGGAGGCCCAGGCGGCGTCGCTGGGTATTTCCGAGCGGCTCGACTTCAAGGGTGTCGTCCCCCATGCGGCGGTTCCGGGCTATGTCGCGGGGTTCGACATCGCCTTGCAGCCCAAGGTGACCGAATACGCCTCGCCGCTGAAAATCTTCGACTACATGGCCGCCGGCCGTGCCATCGTGGCGCCCGATCAGCCCAATATCCGCGAAATCCTCACCCACGAGCGCACCGCTTTGCTGTTCGACCCCGACGCGCCCGGCGCGATGTGGGCGGCAGTGGCACGGCTGATCGAGGATGAAGCACTCCGCTTGCGCCTCGGCGCCGCAGCGCGGGCGGAGCTTGAGGCGCGCGACTATACCTGGCGCGGCAACGCACGTCGCGTCGCCGGCATCGCCGAAACCATAAGACGGGAAAAGGAAACCGCCCGATGATCACCCGCGAGCAGCTCGCCGAGCTCGATGCCGATGACACTCTCGCCCCGATGCGCGGGAGGTTCCATGTGCCCGAGGGGGTGATCTACCTCGACGGCAATTCCCTCGGCGCCATGCCCAAGGCAACCGCGGCCCGGGTGGCCGAAGTGGTGCGGCAGGAATGGGGCGAGGGGCTCATCCGCTCCTGGAACGACGCCGGCTGGATGGACATGCCCTTCCGGATCGGCGCGAAAATCGCCCGGCTGATCGGCGCGGCGGAGGGCAACGTGATCGTGGCCGACAGCACCTCGGTCAACCTCTTCAAACTGCTCGGCGCGGCGCTGGCCGCCCGGCCGGACCGGCGGGTGATCGTCAGCGAGCGCGGCAATTTCCCGACCGACCTCTACATGGCCGAGGGCCTCGCTTCCCTGCTCGACCGGGGGCACATCCTGCGGCAGGTCGAGGCCGGGGAGATCGCGGGGGCGATCGATGAGGACACCGCGGTGGTGATGTTGACCCATGTGAACTACCACACCGGGGCGATGTTCGACATGGCGGCGATCACCGAAGCGGCCCACGGGAAGGGCGCGCTGATGCTGTGGGACCTCGCGCATTCCGCCGGCGCGGTACCGGTCGATCTCGCGGGGTGCGGGGCGGATATGGCGGTCGGCTGCGGCTACAAGTTCCTCAACGGCGGGCCGGGGGCACCGGCGTTTTTGTATGTGGCGGATCACCTGCTGCCCGGCATTCAATTCCCGTTGACGGGGTGGCTTGGGCACGCGGCGCCTTTTGCCTTCGAGGGGTCGTATCGTCCGGCGCCGGGGATTGCGGCCGGGTTCGTCGGCTCGCCGGCGGTGATCAGCATGTCGGCGTTGGAGGTCGGCATCGATATCGCGCTCGATGCGCCGATTGCGGGGGTGCGGGCGAAATCGGTGCGGCAGACCCGGATGTTTGCCGAGCTGGTGGAGCAGGAATGCGGCGGGCATGGGCTGGTGCTGGCTTCCCCCCGGGAGGCGGCGCGGCGAGGGAGCCAGGTGTGCTTCGCGCATCCGCAGGCCTACCCGATGATGCAGGCGCTGATTGCGCGCGGGGTGATCGGTGATTTCCGGGCGCCCGATATTCTTCGGTTTGGCATCACCCCGCTGTACCTTCGCTACATCGATCTGTGGGACGCGGTCGCGATCCTGCGGGACGTGCTGGCCTCCGGCGCGTGGCGGCAGGAGCGGTTTCAGACGCGGCGCAAGGTGACCTGAGTTTTAATCCGGTTTAGCGTGACGTCTTCCACACTCAGGGGAGACGACCCATGCGCAAGCTGCTGTCCATCGCCGGCCTCGCTCTGTTGGCTTTCACGACCCAGGCACGCGCGGATTCCATCGATGGCGCCTGGTGCCAGGAGGCCGGCAAGCGGCTGACGATCAGCGGGCCGAGCATCGTGACCCCCGGCGGGACCCGCATGCAGGGGCTCTATGACCGGCACGGCTTCACCTACACCGTTCCGGCCGGGGAGCCGGGGGCGGGGGGGACGGTCGATATGCGGCTGCTCGGTGAGCACGACATGGAATCGCGGGCTGGCGCCAATGGGCCGATCGAGCATTGGCGGCGGTGTGGGCCGGCGACGGGCTAGGCCATGAGCGTGATGGTCACCGGGGGGACCGGGTTCGTCGGGTTGAACCTGGTCGAGGCGTTGCTGGCGCGGGGCGAGCATGTGGTCGCGGTCGGGCTCGATGGGGTTCCTCCGGTGGCGGCGGCGAAATTCGCCGCATTGCCGGGCCGGCTCGACAGCGTGCGGGCGGATGTGACCGATGCGGCGGCGATGGCGGGGCTGATGCGGGCGCATGGGGTGGATCGGCTGTTCCCCTTCGCGGCCATCACCTCCGGGCCCGATCGCGAGCGGGACATGCCGGAACGGGTGATCGAGGTGAACCTGCTGGGCTTCATGGCGCAGCTTCGCGCGGCGCGGGAGGTCGGCGTCGGGCGGATCATCGCGCCGTCCTAGGCGTCGGTCTATGGCGAGAGTTTCTTCAGTCATGCCTGGCTCGATGAGGTGAACACCCCGCCGGTACCGACGGGGGTGTATGGGGTGACGAAATACGCGGTGGAGCGTTCGGGTTTGCGGCTCGCGGAGTTGTGGGGGCTTGATCTCGTGGTGGCGCGGATTGGCGGGGTGTTCGGGCCGTGGGAGCGGGATACCGGGTTGCGCGACATGATCGGGCCGCATTGGCATCTCGCGCAGCACGCGGTGAGCGGGCGGGCGGCGGTGCTTCCGGCGGAGATACCGGCCTATACCTGGGTGTATGCGCGCGATGTGGTGGCGGGGTTGCTGCATCTGCTCGATCTCAAGGAGCCTCCGTATCGGGTGTTCAATGTCTGCTCGGGGATGGCGTGGGGACCGGTGATTACGCACTGGGCGGAGCGGTTGGCGCGGGACTTTCCGGGGTTCACCTGGCGGCAATCGGCGGATCCGGCCGAAGTGACCGTTCGGTTCAGCGAGACACGACCGCGGGGGATCATGGATGTGGCGCGGATCGGCGGCACCGGATGGGCGCCGAAATTCGGGCCGGAGGCGGCCTATAACGATTACGCCGCGTGGCTGGCGGCGACTCCGGGCGGGTTGGCGCCCTGAGCATGGGCTGGCATCTGCGTGGACTTCAGCCGGGGGATCTCGGCTGGGTGATTTCGCGGCACGGCTCGCTGTATGCGGCCGAGTTCGGCTGGGACGTGAGCTTCGAATGGATGGTGGCGGGGATCGCGGCGGGGATCATGGAGCGTTTCGATCCGGCGCGGGAGGCGGCGTGGATTGCGGAGTTGGATGGGGCTCCGGTGGCTTCGGTGTTTCTGGTGCGGGCGTCGGACGAGGTGGCAAAGCTGAGGCTGTTGATCGCCGACCCCGCGGCGCGGGGCCTGGGGATCGGGGCGCGGCTGGTGCGGGAATGCACGCTGTTCGCGCAAGCCGCGGGGTATCGGCGGATTACCTTGTGGACGCACTCGATCCTGACCGCGGCGCGGCGGCTCTGTACGGCGGAGGGGTATCGGATGGTGGCGAGCGGGCCGATCAGCGCGTTCGGGGTGGAGCTGACCGAAGAGACCTGGGAACTTGATCTGGCGGAATTGAAGGAAGGGAGTGCTTCGTGAGCGATTATTTCTACGAACCCCGCAAGGGGCATGGGCTGCCGCATGATCCGTTCAAGGCGATCGTGGCGCCCCGGCCGGTGGGGTGGGTGACCACGGTGGACGGGCAGGGGCGGGTGAATCTCGCGCCCTACAGCTTCTTCAACGCGATCTCCTCCCGCCCGCCGATGGTGTTCTTCTCGACCGAGGGGTGGAAAGACAGCGCGCGCAACGTGGAGGAAACCGGGGAGTTCGTGTGCAACCTGGTGTCCCGCGATCTCGCCGAGGCGATGAACGAAACCGCGGCACCCATGGCCTACGGCGAAAACGAGATGATCCGCGCCGGGCTGGCCGCCGCGCCCTCGACCCTGGTGCGCCCGCCCCGGGTGGCGCGGGCGGTGGCGGCGCTGGAATGCCGGAAGACGGCGATCATCCGGCTCTCGGACGTGGATGGGGTTGCGATGGATACCTGGATGATCCTGGGCGAAGTCGTCGGCGTGCATATCGACGGGGCGTTCCTGAAAGACGGCATCTTCGATACCGCGGCGGCGCGGCCGGTGGCGCGGTGCGGGTATGCGGGGGATTACGCGGAGGTGACGTCGCTGTTTCAGATGACGCGGCCGCCGGTTTAGGGAAGGAAGCGCTTCTTTTTTGGGAAAAAAGAAGCAAAAAACTTTTATTCGTTTGGGGTCAAGGGGTTGTAGAAAATTTGTTGCTATATCGTAATGATATGGGCGTGCGAAGCCGGGAGGGGGTCAAGGGGTTTTTCGCGGTGGGGCTGGGTTGCGGGGGATTGGTGGGGGGTGTGGGGACGGCGTGCGGCGCGGAATTTTGACGCCGCGCGGGGGTAGGGGATGACGGAGTCCGGGCGCGGCTCGGGCGTGAGGGGGGTGGCGTCGTCCGGGGCCTGCGCGGGGGTTCGGAGGGCGGCTTCGAGGGCGGCGACGTAGCGCTCGATGTGGCGGAGGGTCCTGGCGTGCGCGCGAACCATGGGATGGCGGGGGGCGAGACCCGAGATATCCCCGAAGAACGCATCCAGCATGGCGCACAGAATCCGCCCGATCGCTTGCGCGAGGGCGGACGCGG
>CAIYPH010000689.1 GCA_903928045.1 uncultured Rhodospirillales bacterium | reverse complement strand
TCACCCGTTGGGTGTTCCATCCTCGCGATTCCAATCCCGGCGTAACCCTCTGATATTCATGACTGATTCGGCGCGGGGGTACAAGAAAAAACGATGTCATCCGGGAAATCCGGGTTAAAGCGCGGCGCGTACTGAGTGCACGAAATCGGCCACCGCGCCGCGGCGCGCGGCTTCCTCGGCCTCGCTGGCGTGGGGCGGCTGCGGGAAGGCGCCGAGGGTGATGACGGCAAGGCGTTCGGCGCGGACGATATCGATGCGCTGGCCGGCGAAGCCGAGGGCGGACATGAGGCCGTCGCCGAGCCACCAGGAATAGCCGTAGCCGGTGATGCCCGGCGCGCGCGGATTGTCGGCGGCGGGGAAGGCGGGCGTGGTGGCTTCATCGAGGAAGCCGGCTGGGAGGGTGCGGTTGCCGGCGATGACGCCGTCATCGAGGACGAATTGGGCGATCTTGCCGAAATCGCGCAGCGTCATGCCGGCTCGGCTTCCGGCGATCTCCTGGCCGTTCTCGGATTCCAGCGAATAGAAGCCGTCGCACTCCATCCCCATCGGCTGCCAGATGCGCGCGGCCATGTAGTCGGCGAGCGGCATGCCAACGGCGGCGCGCAGCGCGGAGCCGAGGAGGAAGGTGTCCCCGGAATTGTAGAGGAAGCTGGTGCCGGGTTGGTGGGCGCGCCTCAGGCTTGCCATCAGGGCCAGCACCCCGCCGGGGCGGCGCTGGGCGAAGGCGCGGCTATACTGGTTCACGTGGGATGCGGGGTCCGAATAGACCTCCTGCCACGCGGTGCCGGAGGACATGGTCAGCAAGTGCCGCAGGCTCACGCCGTCATAGGCGGTGCCGGCGAGGCTCGGGATATAGGCGGCCACGTTGTCATCGAGCGAGGCAATGGCGCCGTCCCGCAGGGCGCAGCCGATCAAGAGCGCCGTCATCGACTTGATGGTCGACATCGTCGACCAGCGGTCGTGCGGGCGGAGGCCGAGGCCGTAGCGTTCCAGGCGGATGGTGCCGTCCTTGATCACCAGCACGCCGGAGAGGAAGTTGCGCTCCATGAGGGCATCGACGTCGAGCGCAAGTTCCGGTCCGTAGGCCCAGGGGCGCGGCGTGCCGGCCGGGATGGGGCGGGTGGCGAAGAGGCGATCGACGATGCGGTAGCCCCAGGGCTGAATGCTCGGGGGCCAGAGCAGGAAGTCGCCGGCAGTGGGGAGGTGGTCGCGGGGCTCCGCGTTGGCCGTCACAGTGGCCGCGTCCCGCACCACTCCGCAATGAACGCCGCGATCGCCAGCGTGTTCTTCTTCAGGCTCGGCAAATGCGCTGCCTCGTCATAGGCATGCGCGCCCTTGCCGGTCGGGCCGTAGCAGATGCCGGGAATGCCGTAATAGAGCCCGTACATCCGGCTATCCGCCACGCCAGTGCTGCTGTGCTCCTTCAGCGGCTCGCCATAGACCTGCTGATGGGTCTGGCGCAGCACCGCCTCGGCGTCGCTGCCGGGTTCCAGGATGTAGCCGTCGGCCTGGAAGCCGTTCCAGATCACCTCGGGCGGGCTATTGGCCATGAAGGGGTCGTTCTTGGCGGAATTCGCCACGGTGTCGAGAATCTGCGGGCGGGCGGTCGCGAGGTCGGTGCCCGGCAGCACGCCGATGCGGCAATCCACCTCGCACCAGGCCGGCGTCGAGCTGCCCCAGTCGCCGCCGCGGATCACGCCGGGGTTGAAGTTCACGGGGTGGTTGACGTGCTTGAACCACGGGTGCGTCTTGGCGTCCTCGTTGATCCGCTCGGTCAGCGCGTAGATGTCGTTCACCAGCCGGTAGGCGGACATGATGGCGTTGGTGCCGGTGCCGGCCACCGCGACGTGCACGGGCACGCCGCGCACCCGCAGGCGGAACCACATGACGCCAACATAAGCGCGGCTCAACTGCCCGCCGGTCGGCTCCGGTACCAGGGCGCAATCGGCGCGATAGCCGCGGGCGAGGGTGGAGAGGGCGCCGTTCCCGGTGCACTCCTCCTCGGTGACGGTCTGCATATAGACGTCCGCCGCCGGCGCGAGGCCCGCGGTGCGCAGCGCGTCCATCGCCCACACCATGGCCGAGACGCCCTGCTTCATGTCATGCGCGCCACGCCCATTCATCCACTCGCCGGTGATGACGGGGTCGAACGGCTTATGCGTCCACATATCGGTCGGGCCTTCCGGCACCACGTCGACATGGCCTTGCAGGATCAGCGAGCGGCCCTTCTGCTCTGTTGTGTCAGAGATTGGCGCCCGCACGGTCGCCACCACCTGAACGGCCTGATTATAGTCGGTGTCCAGAACCGGCGAGAAACCGGGGAGGTGGGACATATCCACATCCGCCAGGGTGTAGCGATCGACGCTCCAGCCACGGCCGGCGAATTCCCGCGCAATCCAATCCTGGCACGGGCCTTCCTTGCCGCGGCGGGAGGGGAAGCGGACGAGGTTCTGCAACCAGGCGACCTGCTTGTCCCAATTCTGCTCGACGGCTTTTTCGAGGGCGGCGAGCGTGGTGGCGTCGGGCATGGGGCGTTCTCCGTGTCGGGAGGGTAGCTTAGCGCCGGGGTGGCGGTGAGCAAGAAGTGGAAGAGGTTCTTTTTTGAAAAAAAGAACCAAAAAACTTTTACCCGTTTGGCTGCGGAGTGTCCCCAGGTAACTCTGAACCAAACGGATCGAAAGTTTTTGCTTCTTTTT
>CAIYPH010000688.1 GCA_903928045.1 uncultured Rhodospirillales bacterium | reverse complement strand
TTTGGCGAGCAACTGCTTGGACAGCTCGGGATTGAAGTCGAACTTGAAGTCATCGATGTAGCCGGGGCTGCCGGGCACGCCGAGCATGGAGAGCGGCACCGCGGCGCCGGCGTAGAAGGCCTGGCTCAGCGCCTTTTTGTCGATCGCATGATGGGCGGCGAGGCGGATATTGGGGTCGGCGAACCCCTCGTCATTGCGCACCTGCAGCAGGATCACCTTGGTGACCGGCGTGAGGTCGGCGGCCAGATTGGGCATCGCCTTGAGGCGCGTCACCTCGCGGACGGGCACCGCGAGGGTGATGTCCACCTGGCCGGACTGCACCGCGGCGACGCGGGCCGAGGGGTCCTTGATGATTTCGATGGTGATGCGCTTCATCTTGGGCTTCGGGCCCCAATAGGCGTCGTTGCGCTCCAGCACGATGCGCGCGTTCATCTGGTGCTCGACCAGCTTGTACGGCCCGGTGCCAATCGGCTTCTGGGCGAAGGCCTCCATGCCCACCTTCTCCATATAGGCCTTGGGCACCACGAAGGAGCCGAGGAAGGCGAGCCAGGCCGGCACGGTCGGCGCCGGGCTGTCGAAATTCATCACCGCCTTGGTGGGCGAGAGCACCTCGATGCCCGTCACCTTGCGCATGGATTGCGCGACGTCGACCTTATGGCCGGCTTTGATGCGGCCGTGGAAGCTCCAAGCGAAATCCTCGGCGGTGAATTTCGAACCGTCATGGAAGGTGACGTCATCGCGGAATTCGAGCGTGAGGGACTTCGCCTCGGGCCCCATCTCCCACTTGGTGATCAGGCTCGGGATCAGCTTCAGCGACGGATCCTGGTCGAGCGGCTGGTCGAAGATCGCCTTGAAGATGCTTTGTGCATCCGGCGTGAAGCGCTGGTTGGGGTCCCAGGAGGTGACGTCGCTCGGCCAGCCGATGGTCACGCTGTCAGGCTCGGCGGCGAGCGCCGGGGTGACGAGGCTGCCGGCAGCGGCGGATTGAAGCAGCAGTCGGCGCGAAATTTCGGCCATGGGAGCCCCCTGTTTGCGGATCATTCGCCGCGACTTTAGGGGCGGGATGCCGTGCGGGGAACCGCTAAAATCATGCGCTTGCGCGGTGGGGACGGTTCGGCCGAAACTACACTCCAGGGTTTCAACGGGATTTGGGGGTTCGCATGGCTGAGCGGTCATTCGCGCGCGAGGTGCAGGATCTCAAGCTCGGCGCCGGCGAGGAGTTTCGCGGCGAGGGCATTCTCGCGGTCACCAAGGCGCTACTGCAATCCGGCGTCGGCTATGTCGCGGGCTATCAGGGCGCGCCGATCTCGCACTTGATGGACGTGCTGGCCGATGCGCAGGGCATTCTCGGTGACCTCGGCGTGCATTTCGAAAGCAGCGCCTCCGAGGCCGCCGCCGCCTCCACGCTCGCCGCCTCGGTGATGTATCCGATCCGCGGCGCGGTGACCTGGAAATCCACCGCCGGCACCAACGTCGCCTGCGATGCGCTCTCCAACCTCGCCTCCGGCGGCGTGACCGGCGGCGCGGTGATCATCATCGGCGAAGATTACGGCGAGGGCTCCTCCATCATGCAGGAGCGCACCCACGCCTTCGCGATGAAATCCCAGATGTGGCTGCTCGACCCGCGGCCCAATCTCGAAACCATCGTGAGCCTCACCGAGCAGGCCTTCGAACTGTCGGAGGTGAGCCACACCCCGGTCATGCTCGAGGTGCGCATCCGCGCCTGCCACGTGCATGGCAGCTTCATTGCCAAGGACAATAAGAAGCCCGAATTCACCCTGGCGGAGGCGCTGGAGAACCCGAGGCGCGATACCGGGCGCATCGTGCTGCCGCCGGCTTCGTTCATGCATGAGCAGGAGAAGATCCGCCAACGCCTGCCGGCCGCCCTCAAGTTCATCCGCGAGCGCGGGCTGAACGAGACCATGCCCGGCGATATTCCGGAGATCGGCATCGTCCTGCAGGGCGGCATGTATAACGGCGTGATGCGCGCCCTGAAGCTGCTCGGCCTCGCCGACGTTTGGGGCGCCACCCGCGTGCCACTGCATGTGCTGAACGTCACCTACCCCCTCGTCGACGAGGACCTTGTCGCCTTCTGCGCGACGAAGAAAGCCGTGCTGGTGGTGGAGGAGGGCCAGCCGGAATTCATCGAGCAGGCGCTCAACACCATCCTGCGCCGGGCCGATGTTCAGGCGCGCATTCACGGCAAGGGCGCGCTGCCGATGGCCGGCGAATATACCGCGACCGTGCTGATCGACGGCATCCGTGCTTTCATCGCCGCCGCCATGCCGTCGCTGCTCGATGAGATGACGCCGCCGCCCGATGCCCGCCCGCTGCTGGCGAGCGAGACGGTGCAGGCGCTCGCCCCGGTGGTGCCGCCGCGGCCGCCGAGCTTCTGCACCGGCTGCCCGGAGCGGCCGATCTTCTCGGCGATGACGCTGGTGCAGAAGGAACTTGGGCCGCACCACATCGCCGCCGATATCGGCTGCCACCTTTTCTCCATCAACCCGCCCTTCAACCTCGGCACCACCACCATGGGCTACGGGCTCGGCGCCTCCTCCGCCGCCGCCTTCCAGGTGAAGGCGAAAAAGCGCTCGATCTCCGTGATGGGCGATGGCGGGTTCTGGCATAACGGGCTGCTGAACGGCGTCGGCAACGCCGTCTTCAACAAGCACGATGGCGTGGTTGTGCTGGTGGACAACCACTACTCCGCCGCCACCGGTGGGCAGGACATTCTCTCCTCCCGCGCCGACAACGCCACCCGCTCCACCCAGCACCCGATCGAGGACGCGGTGAAGGGCGTCGGCGCCAAATGGGTGCGGCGGATCGACCGCACCTAAGATGTCGCTAAAATGCGC
>CAIYPH010000687.1 GCA_903928045.1 uncultured Rhodospirillales bacterium | reverse complement strand
TGCTCGCGGCCAAGTTACCCGCCGGGCCGATCGCAGGGGTGGGATGAGCAATTACCAATTTTTCCCAGAAATAATATGCGCGGAGATAAAAATTGATTCTTCACAAGTAATAGTTGCATTTGGTCAGGCTGTAGCTTATAAATTATTTTCTCATAAGGTTTATGTGGTAATACCCGCTGATTCGGCGCAAGAAGATATCTCTCGGCTTGAGTCATTGTGTATGATTTTTGGAATTGGTTTTGCCGAATACAAATCAGAGGGTGGGAGGATGCAGTTCAACGCACGAGTTCGACCGCAGAAATCTTCGCCAGATATGTTTTATGTGAACGAATTCGCCCGCCGACTACATCAAATTGATGCCAATATATTCGAGAAACTATTTTAATTACCGGTCGGTACGTTAGAGCTGCGCAGCAAGCGTCGGATGCGTAAGCGAAGCGCGACGCATCGTTCGTCGCCGCCCTACACGCCTCGATTCTCCCTAAACCCATACCAACCTTGACCAACTTCAGCCGCCCCCCTACCGACCCGGCATGGACACCTTCAACCTCTACGAAGCCAAGACCAACCTCTCCGCCCTCGTCGAGCGCGCCGCCGCTGGCGAGGAGATCATCATCGCCAAGGCCGGCCGCCCCCTCGCGCGCCTGGTTCCGCTCGCCGCCCATCGCGCGAATCCCCGCCCCCTCGGCCTCCTCGCCGGCCAGGGCTTCAGCATCGGCGATGATTTCGACGCCCCGTTGCCTGACGACATTGCCGCCGCCTTCAACGGCACCGCCGCATAGGCCGCGCCACCGTGCGCCTGCTCATCGACTCCCAAATCTTGCTCAGGTCCCTCCTCAGCCCGGAACGCCTGCCACTCTGCGCCCGGCGCGCCATCATGGAGCCGTCCCATGATGTGCCGCTTCTCGCCTAGCCCCCTAAACGAAATTCCCCAGCCCCAGCCCGCTCACCCCCGCGAACGTCAAATGCGTCCCGTCCGACAGCGTCATCAGCGTATCCCCCCCGCCGGTCACCGTGGCGGCGGCAAAATCGGCGGCGGCCTCCCCGGCGGGGAAGCCCTGAAGGGAAATGAAATCGAACGACGGCACGAAATTCCGGATCAGGTCACTGGAAGCATTGCCCGCGGCAAATACCAACGTGGTGGCGGTCTGCTGGGAAAACAGCGTGCCATTGGTGTAGTTGGTGCTGAGGCCCACCGCGATGGTCGCCGCCCCGCTGCCGGCCATAATGGTGGTGTAGCCGTCGCCGCCAGTGATCTGGTCGGCGCCACTGCCGCCCGCGATCGTCAGGTCACCAAGAAAGCCGGCCGCTGAGACGACGGCAGCCCCGGCGCCGGCGGTGAGGTGGACGGGGAAGGGCACATACAGCCCGCTGTGAAAATTCGCCTTCGGGCCGACATTCTGCGCCACCAGCACGTCGCCATCGCCCCCGCCGGTCACGTTGCTGCCCCCACCGACGGTGACATGGCTGTGTCCGACACCCGGCATGGCGGTGATGTTCATGCCCACCGCCAAGGGAACGGTGAGGCTGCCGGACTGGGCGATGATGGCGTCATTGCCGTAATACTGCCCATAGAGCGGCGGCAACTGGTCATAGGTCGTGTTGCCATTGTCATAGAGCAGCAAATGGCTGCCATAGGCGCCGCTGTTGATGGTGGCGCTGCCGAGCGGATTGGTCACCACGGTACCGCCGATGCCGGTGTAGTTGCCGTAATTATTGGCGAAATTGTTGAACACCAGCGCCCCGGTCCCGCCCACCATCAGGCCGGCGCTGTTCACCGTCGCTGCCCCGGCCCCGCCCACCACGGTGGTGGCCCCGTTCGCCTGAAAATTCAGCGTCCCACCACCGCCGATCACCAGCCCGCCGCCACTGCCCGTAATATTCCCCGCCCCGCCCACCAAAGTGGACGTCACGCTCCCCGCATAAATCAGCGCCCCGCTGCCCCCGAACATGATGGCGTTGCCCAGCGCCGTCACGCTCCCGGCCCCGCTGCCACCCACGATGGTGTCAGCGCCCGCGGAGAGCACCGTATCGGCGCCGCTCCCAAGCCAAAGCTGCGACGCCCCGCCAAAGGTCTCCATCAAATCATTCCCGGCGCCGCCGATGATCGTGCTCCGCCCCATCCCCCCATACACCGAGGACCCCGCCGGCCCGAGCCAGGCCAGCACATTGGCCGCCAGCAGCCCCTTGGTGGCATCGATGATGGCGTTCCCCGCCCCGCCCACGATGGTGTCGGTCCCCTCGGCCTTCACGTAGTCGGCGCCCGCCCCCAGCCACACCATGTTCCGCCCCAGCCCCGGCGAAAGCAGGTCCGTCCCCCCGGTCGCGACGATGGTGTCATTCCCCGCCCCGAGATCGACATACTGGCCCACCGCGCCGGCCGGGATGTACACCGCATTATCCCCGCCCCCCGCCACCACCGAGCCCTGGCCGGAACCGCCCACATAGGTCAGCCCGCCCGCCCCGGTCAGCACCAGCGAATTATAGGCGGAACCCCCGATCACGCTCACCGCCCCCGCCGCGTCGCTCACCACCACCGTCGGCGTATCCGGCAGCGCGATCGCCGCCGCCTGGTGCATCAGCACCTCGATGGTCCCGGCGGGATTGGCCGCCACCGGCCCGGTATAATCCATCGCCAGCACCGTCCCCGCGATCACCCCGGCATTGACGGGGTTGGCCAACGCGGCCTGCACGCTGGCGTTGCGCGTGATGTCGTTGAACCCCGAGGACACGATGCCGCCCCCGGCCCCGAACACCGTCACCGCCGCCGAGGGGTAGAGGAAGTTCGACTCGAGGTAGGTGCCCCCCGTGCCATCCGCCAGGAAGTTGATCACGCTTTCGCCGCGCGGGCCGATCGAGACAAAAGGCGTGTAGGTCAGCGACACACTGCCCGATGCCGTCGGGATGGTGAGCACGTTGTTGACATCGATGGTGCCCCACGGCGTGGTGGCGGCGATGTTCGGCAGGTCAACCAGCGCCAGCGGCCCGGATTGCCCGGTGATCGGGTTGATCGGCATCCGCGTGCCGTCGATCCGCAGCACCTGCGGCAGCGTGGCGCCGCCGGTCAGCGAAACAATACCCGCCCCGGCCCCGCCTCGCGCCGCAAGCTCCAGCGTGCCTGCCTGGAACGTGATCCCCCCGCTGAACACGTTGTTCCCCGCCAGCACCACCGTGCCGCTCCCGCCCACCACCAGCGAACCGGTGCCGGAAATCACATGCCCGGCGTTCGCGATCGTCACGCTGTCGCCCCCGGCGTTCACCGACGCCGTCACCGCCCCGGTGATGGCGAAACTCGCCGTCAGCGTGATCGTATAGGCCGCCAGCGGCGCCCCGATCGGTGCGGTATCGGCGGCGATGGCGGCCAGCGCGGCGACGAGGTCGGACTGGTTGGCCGCGGTGAAGCTGGTTCCGCTCATGGCGATGGACTCCTATCCTCGCCCCAAATCCTACTTGGTAGAACTCAAGGAAGGAAGTGCTCCTTTTTTGGAAAAAAAGGAGCAAAAAACTTTTATCCGTTTGCCGTGTACCGCTCCCCGCCATGCCGCGAGCCGAGCCAACGGCATGCGAGAGCGCTATCGCGGATCGAAGCCGATCCGCTGCCGCTCCCGTCGCCGCTCCGCT
>CAIYPH010000686.1 GCA_903928045.1 uncultured Rhodospirillales bacterium | reverse complement strand
GGCCTGGCGATTGCCCAATGTGATGGTCCCGGTCTTGTCGAGCAGCAGCGTGTCCACATCGCCCGCTGCTTCCACCGCGCGGCCCGAGATCGCCAGCACGTTGAAGCGCACCAGACGTACCATGCCGGCGATGCCGATCGCCGAAAGAAGGGCGCCTATGGTGGTGGGGATCAATGTCACGAATAACGCAACTAGCACCAGCACGGAAAGATACCCGCCGGCATAGGCCGCGAAGCTGGGGATACTCGCCACCGCGAACACGAAGATGATCGTCATGCCCGCGAGCAGGATGTTCAGCGCGATCTCGTTGGGCGTCTTCTGACGCTCAGCACCTTCCACCAGCGCGATCATGCGGTCGAGAAAGGTAGCGCCTTGCGCCGCCGTGATGCGCACCTTGATCTGATCGGAGATCACCAGCGTGCCCCCGGTGACAGCCGAACGATCGCCGCCGGATTCCCGGATGACGGGCGCCGATTCGCCGGTGATCGCGGATTCGTTCACCGAGGCGACGCCCTCGATCACTTCGCCGTCGCTGGGGACAAGGTCTCCGGCTTCCACCAGCACCACATCGCCTTGTTTCAAAGCGGTGGCCGGAATGGGCGACCATTGTGCCGCACCGGGGAGCAGCAGCTTCGCGTTGGTGTCGGTTTTGGTTTTGCGCAGAGAGGCGGCCTGCGCCTTGCCGCGCCCTTCCGCCACGCTTTCGGCGAAATTCGCAAATAGCACCGTGAACCACAGCCACAGATTGATCTGGAACGAGAAGCCGTAGCCGCCAGCGCCTGTCGCCAGATCGCGCACAAAGAGAATCGTGGTGAGGCAGGCCACGATTTCCACCACGAACATCACAGGGTTTTTCGCCATCGCGCGCGGATCGAGTTTTTTGAAAGCCTCCCAGATGGCGGGGCCGACGATGGAGGTATCGCCAAGGCTGGAGCGCTCGCGGAGTTTTCCGGTCATCGTGTTCACGTTAGAAAACCTGCATGTGGGTGAGTGCGAGGTGCTCGACGAACGGGCCGAGCGCCAGTGCTGGGAAATAGGTGAGGCCGCCCATGATCAGGATCACGCCGGTGAGCAGGCCGACGAACAATCCACCATGCGTCGGAAATGTACCGGCGGATGGCGGTACGATCTTCTTGGCCGCCAGCGATCCGGCCATGGCGAGCATCGGCACGATCATCAGGAAGCGCCCGATCATCATCGCAAACCCCAGCGTCACGTTGTAAAATGGGGTGTTGGCCGTGAGGCCTGCAAACGCGCTGCCGTTGTTCGCGGTGGTGGAGGTGTAGGCGTAGAGGATTTCCGAAAAGCCGTGCGGGCCCATATTCGCAGGCCCAGCGAGCCCCGGCGCGATCACGCTCGCCAGTGCGGTGAAGCCCAGGATGGATAGCGGCAGAATGAGGATGGCGAGCATCGCCATCTTCACGTCTTTGGCCTCGATCTTTTTTCCCAGATATTCCGGTGTGCGCCCAACCATCAGCCCGGCGACGAACACCGCGATCACGGCGAACAGCAACATGCCGTAGAGGCCAGAGCCGACGCCGCCGAAAATGATTTCGCCGAGCATCATGTTCACCAGCGGCACCGCGCCGCCCAGCGGCATCAGGCTGTCGTGCATGGTGTTCACCGCACCGCATGAGGCATCGGTCGTCACCGTGGCGAACAGCGCGGAATTGGCGATGCCGAAGCGCACCTCCTTGCCTTCCATATTGCCGCCCGCCTGCAATGCGCTGGCGATTGCATCGATGGGGAGGGACGCAAAGGCGGGATTGGGTTGCGCTTCGGCGGCATAGAGAACGCCGGCACCGCTAAGGAAAAGAATTCCCATCACCGCGAAGATGGCCCAGCCCTGGCGCTCGTCCTTCACCATGCGGCCGAACACATTGGTGAGCGCCGCGCCGATAGAAAAGATCAGCACCATCTGTACCAAATTGGTGATGGCGTTGGGGTTCTCATAGGGGTGCGCGGAATTGGCGTTGAAGAAGCCGCCGCCATTCGTACCGAACATCTTGATGACTTCTTGCGAAGCCACAGGCCCTTGCGCGATGGTCTGCTTGGCACCTTCCAGCGTGGTGACTTCCGTGTAGGGCGAAAGGTTTTGCGGCATGCCCTGCCAGACGAAGAACAGCCCCACCACGATGGAAACGGGGAGCAGCACGTAAAGCGTGCAGCGCGTGAGGTCGACCCAGAAATTGCCGACCGTCTTGGCGGATGCCCGCGCAAACGCGCGGATCAGCGCGACAGCCAAAGCGATGCCGGTCGCGGCCGACACGAAATTGTGGAAGGTGAGCCCGGCCATCTGCGTGAGATAACTCATGGTGGTTTCGGGCACGTAGGATTGCCAGTTCGTGTTGCTCACGAAACTGATGGCGGTGTTGAAGGCGAGATGTTCGCTCAACCCCGTCTGGGTTTGCGGATTGAACGGCAGCATCCCTTGCAGGCGTTGCAACGCATAAAGAAACACGAAGCCGACAAGGCTGAACGCCAGCATTGCGAAGGCGTAGGTCAGCCAATGCTGCTCTTCGTCTTCGTCGATGCTAGAGACCGTGTAGATAGCGCGTTCAAGAGGCCGCAGCAGCGGCGATAAGAAAGTCCGCTCGCCCGCGAACACGCGCGTTATGTAGCCGCCGAGCGGCCGCGTGATCGCGATCACGATGGCCGAGAAGATGAGGATTTGAATCCAGCCGTTGAGTGTCATTGCGCCCTCAGAACCGTTCGGGGTGGATAAGCGCGAAGACGAGATAGCCGAGGATGCCGAGCGTCACCG
>CAIYPH010000685.1 GCA_903928045.1 uncultured Rhodospirillales bacterium | reverse complement strand
TCCTCGTGGAGGGTCTTTTTCAGCTCGCGGGCCATGACGTCCTCGATCTGATTGGGATCGTCGGCGTTCATGCCGATCATTCGCAGGTAGTCGCAGACCATGTCCGAGGTGTGGTGGTTCTTCAGCAGCTTGGGAAACTTTTGAAAGGCGGCGCTCTCGGCGGGCTTTTCGATGTGTGGTTCCAGCGCCATCGAGCCTTTGGTGCTGGCGAGGCGGACAAAGAAATAGAGCAGGCTGAGCAGGTCGATGTAGTCGGCTTTCTTGTAGGCCGCGCCCTTGAGGGCCTTGCCGATCCCGCCGAGCGCATGTTTCACGTCATGGATCGAGTTGGACATGATGAAGGTGCCGATCGCGGCGCCTCCGATCGTCATCATCTCGTGCGGCAGCGCCTCGAGCACGGGTTCGAGATTGCCGCCCGACAGGATGAAACTGCCGAAGACGCAGACGAAGACGAAGATCAGGCCACCGATGGTCGTCATGGCGCGGGTATCTGGCCCGGTTGGATCGACTTCAGCACCACGATCGCGACCCGCCGGTTGGCCGCGGCAAGCGGGTCCTGCGGGAGCAGGGGGTCGCGATCGGCACTCCCGGTCACCCGGCGGAAGCGGTTCTCGGAGAGACCGTTCTCCACCAGGAGGCGCCGGGTCGCGTTGGCGCGTTCGGCCGACAATTCCCAGTTCGAGCGACCTTCGCCGCGGAATGGCGCGGCATCGGTGTGGCCACTGATGGCGACGTCTTCCGGCAGGCGGGCCAGGACGGGGGCGATTTTTTGCAGCAGCAGGCGGGCGCGATCATTTACCGACGCGGAGCCGGTGGCGAACATGGGTTGGCGATCCTCGTCGAGCAGCTGGATCCGCAACCCCTCCTGCGTCATGTCGATGCGGAGCTGACGGGAGAGTTCGGCCAGCGCCGTGTCCATCTGCACCGCCTCGCGGATTTGCGCGGCGGCTTTCTCGAAGGCGGCGCGTTCGCGGCGTTCCTGTTCGGCGCGGAAGGCGGCTTCGTCGATCTGCTGGGCCGAGGCGCCAGCGCCGGTGTTGGCGAGGTTCTGGCCATCGGCGGGCGTCTGGGCCTGGGCCGCGGCCTGGCCGGCACCGGGCGCTTTGGGGCCGTTCGTGCGCAGGGTGGCGAGCGCGCGGCCGGCGGGGCGGTTGCGGGTTCCCGCGGTATCGGCGGCGTCCTCCTCGTCGGGGGCCTGCTCGCTGTCGGGGTCATCGACCGGGGGGGCCACCGAGGAGTTCTTGCCGGGGGCGATGGCCTGGGTTCCGCGATCGGAGACCAGGGAGCCGTCGCTGAAAGGTGTCTTCCCGCCGAAAGGCTGGCCATTGCCGGAGTGGCCGTTGCTGATGACGTTGGTTGGCGTGAAGTAGTCGGCGAGGCCGCGGCGCTGTTCCTCGCTGGTGGCGTTGAGCAGCCACATCAGCAGGAAGAAGGCCATCATTGCGGTCACGAAATCGGCATAGGCGACCTTCCAGGCGCCACCGTGATGGCCACCCTCGACGACCTCTTCCTTGCGGATGACGACGCCGCCGCGATCGCCCTTCTTGTCCTTCGCGCTCATGCCACTCCTGTATCGGCCGCGCTGGGCGGCTGGGGGCAGAGTGTCAGGGAGGGGTTAAAGCGGGATGAATGAGGGGGTCAGGGGCGCCAGATACTGGGCATTTCGGCGAGGATACGGGTGACGTCCGGCATCGCGTTATAGCCATGGAAGCTGAAGCGCAGCCGGCCATGGCCGTTCCAGGCGAAGACTTTGCGGGCGTGCAGCTCGTTGCACATCGCCTGGGCCTCGGAACTGTCCATGCAGACATTGGCGCCGTGGCGGGCGGGGTCGGCGGGGGTGGTGAGGGGGATGCCGAGCCTCGTCAGCCCCTCGATCAGCGCCGCGGTGAGGCTGGAGACATGGCGGTGCAGCAGCGCCTGGTCGTGGCGATCCAGATAGTCGAGCGCCGCGTTGAGCACATAGACCGGCCCGTGCGCCGGGTTGCCGCGGGTGAAGCGCAGCCCGCCGGGCTTGACCTCGATCGGCCCCGCCCAATCCGGCCGGGAGAAGCCGGCGATGGAGTGCCAGCCCGCGGTGGTCGGCACCCAATCGGGCTGGCGGGTGCGGTTCCAATAGGCGATCGCGGTGCCGGTGGTGCCGAGTAGCCATTTGTAGCAGGCGGAGAAGGTGAAATCGGTCAGCGTCGCGTCGATCGGCATCCAGCCGGCGGCCTGGGTGAAATCGACCACCAGCAGCGCGCCCACCTTGTCGGCCGCGCGGCGCAGGGCGGCGATGTCGAAGCGTTCGCCGGTCATGTAGGAGACGCAGCTGGCCCCGATCACCCGTGTGCGCGCGTCGATCAGCCCCTCCAGCCGGTCGGGCGCTTTGCCGCGGGCGACGCGGATTTCGAGCTTGGGGTGCCGCTGCATGGCGAAGGGGGCGACGATGGAGGGGTATTCCAGCGCGTCCACCACGATATTGTCGCCGGGCTGGAATTCCAGGCTTTCGGCGACCATCGCCACCCCGTCGGCCACCGAGGAGACGAATCCGATCTCGTCCGCGGCGGCGCCCCAGCGCGCGGCGATGCGGGCCTGGGCGCGATTGACCTCGGCTTCCATCGCAGTTCGGCCGGGCATGCCGGAGGACTTGTCCTCGGCGTAGCGCAGCAGTGCGGCATCATGCGCGAACAGGAAGGGCGGTTCGCCGCCGGCGCAGACATGGGAGACGCCCTCTTGGATGCGGAAATCCGCGGGGTCGAACAGGGGTGTGTCGGTGTTCATGCCGCGAGCGCCCTCCCGAACACGGCGGGATCGACATTGCCGCCGCTGACGACGATGCCGACCACCTTGCCCTTGGCGTCAAACTTGCCGGCCAGCAGGGCGGCCAGGCAGACCGCGCCGCCCGGTTCCACCACCAGCTTCAAATGGCTGAAGGCGAAGGCGATGGCGGCCAGAACCTCCGTGTCGCTCACCGCGAGCCCGCCGGCCAGGCGATGCTGGTTGACCTCGAAGGTCAGTTTCCCCGGCATTTTCGACAGCAGCGCGTCACACAGCATCGATCCCCCCGGCGCATTGCCGAGGCGCGAGCCGCTGACCAAAGAGCGGGCGGTGTCGTCCCAGTCCTCCGGCTCCACCGCGTAGACCTGCGTGCTCGGCGAGGCGCCCTCGATGCCCAGCGCGCAGCCGGCCACCAGCCCGCCGCCGCCGGTGCAGACCAGCAGGGCATCCATGGTGAGGCCGGCGGCCTTGGCGTCTTCCGCGAGTTCGAGTGCGAGGGTGCCCTGGCCGGCGATCACGTCGATATGGTCGAAGGGCGGCACCATCACGGCGCCGGTGCGTTCGGCATGGGCACGGGTGAGGGCCTCGCGGTCGTCGCTGACGCGGTCGTAATGCACGATCTCCGCACCCCAGCGCCGCGTGCTCTCCACTTTGATGCGCGGCGCGTCGGCGGGCATGAACACGGTGGCCCGCGCGCCGACCGAGGCGGCGGCGCAGGCGGTGGCCTGGCCGTGATTGCCGGAGGAGTGGGTGACCACTCCCGCGCGGCGCTCGGCCTCGGTGAGTTTGAGGATGGCGTTGGTGGCGCCGCGGAGCTTGAAGCTGCCGGTGCGTTGCAGCGGCTCGGGCTTGATGAGGATGGTGCCGCCGGTGAGATCATCGAGCAGGCGGTGGCGCATCATCGGGGTGCGCACGATGTGCGGGGTGATGCGGGCGCGGGCGTCGAGCACGTCCTGGTGGGTGGGGATCTGCATGGCGGTCCTCCTCAGCGCGGACGCGGCAGCACGACGACGGGATCGCCGCTCGTGCTGTTCTCCGCCCCGCCGGTGACACGATAGAGCCGAAACCCCTCGGCCGTCATCCCGTGGCGGGCGCGATCGATGGTGGTGGCCAGTGAAATATCGGCCCAGCCCTCCGGCGAGGCCTCGTCGCGTCGGGTGGAGCGGACCAGCAGCCCGACGCGGCCGGCGATAGGGGCCGGGGGCAGGGTGAAATAGCGCCAGCGTGATTCCATCGCGTAGACCGGCGTGGTCGGCGGTAGCAGGCGGGCGAGCAAAGCGGCGTGGCCGTAATTGTCGGAGACCACGAAAATGGCGCCGGTTTTGGCGCGTTCAGTCTCGATATCGGCGGCGAGGCGCTCCCAGCCGCCGAGGCGGAGCAGCGTGGGGTCGAGGCGCATGGGCAAGGCGAGCGGGGCGATGGTGGCCTGGGTCCAGGCGAAGGCGGTCAGCGCGAGCCCGAGGGCGATGCCGGGCAGGGCGGCGCGGCGCCAGCCCGGGGCGAGGCCGGCGGCGGCGATGGCGGCGGCGGGGTAGATCACCGCCGGCCAGTTGGCCTGCACCCGGTCACCCAAGGCGTGTTCGAGGAAGAGCAGGGCGGGCAGGGCGGAGAGGGCGGCGAGGAGGGACCAGGCGGGGTCGCGATCGCGCAGGCGGCGGACGGCGAGCACCATGCCGGCGGCGCAGAGCACGGCGATCACGGGGGTGGCGAGGCCGAGTTGGCCGCCGATCAGCTCGCCGAGGAATTGCGGCGCGCGCGCGAGGTCGAACACCCCTGCGCGGCCGCCCTGCTTGGCGAAGCTCGCCCAGCCATGCAAGGCGTTCCAGGCCAGCACCGGGGCGAAGACCAGCACGGCGAACAGCCCGCCGAGCCAGGGGGCGGGGCGGCGTAGCCATAGGCGCATCGCGGGGACCCAGAGCACCCAGGCCAGCACGCCGATGCCGAGCAGCAGGCCGGTGTATTTGCTCGTCGCCGCCAGGCCGATCATCGCGCCGGCGACCAGCCACCATCGGGCGCGGCCGGTGGCGACCAGGCGGGCGAGGGCCCAGAGCGCGGCGGTCCAGAACAGCAGGACCGGGGTATCGGGCGTCATCGTCACCGCGCCGACGCCGAACAGCAGGGTGGCGTTGAGCAGGGCTGCGGCCAGGACCCCGGCGCGGCGGCCGGGCAGCAGATCCTCCCCGGCTTGGGCGAGCAGGAGCGAGCCGAGTGCCGCCGAGAGCGGGCCGAGCAGGCGGACGCCCAGGGCGCCATCGCCGAGCAAGGCGGTGCCCGCCCATATCCACACGGCGACCATCGGGGGGTGGTCGAGATAGCCAGGCGCGAGGTCGCGCGACCAGACCCAGTAATAGGCCTCGTCCGGCGAGAGCGGCATGGCGGCGGCGACGGCGAGGCGGGCGACAGTCAGTGCCGCCAGCGCGTAAGGCAGGAAGGAAGTGCTTCTTTTTGAAAAAAGAAGCAAAAACTTTTTGATCATTTGGCTGCGCCCGCTGGCGGGCGCCTATAATATTGCGATAGCGAAATATTATAGGCGCGGCCTCGCGACTCGCTCAGGCCGGGACTTCGCCTTCGTCGCCTGCGCAGATCGACGCTGGAGCGGGCGGGCGGGGTGATACGGGCCACAGGTGCGGCGCAGGCACGCGTCGGCCGCGCGGCGGCTGGGAGGGGCGCGGGCGGTTCGGCGCGGGGGGCGCGGCGCGGACGGGCGATTGTGGCGCGGCGCCGGCGCAGTTCGCCTGTCGGTTTGCCGGGGCGCGGGCGCGGAGGGGCGATGACCGAGGTGGCGGCGAGCGGCGCGGGGGACGGGGGCAGGGCGGCGAGGCGGTGCATGAGGGCGGCGAAATCCTGCCCGAGCTGATGCAGGCCCGCCCACATGGCGCGGCCGCCAGGGAGAAAGCGCCAGAACCAGGCCGGGCCGGCGATGGCGGCGATCAGCGCGCAGACAAGCTCCGCCAGACGGACCGCGGGATGCGGCTCGCCTTGGGTGGGCTCGGGGGATGTGGTTGCG
>CAIYPH010000684.1 GCA_903928045.1 uncultured Rhodospirillales bacterium | reverse complement strand
CTTCAAGGCCAGCGCCAAAACCACCAAACGCGAAAGGACAAAGCAGTGACTTGACCCCATCCTGTCCAAGGGGAAAATGCCCCTCAAGGCGGGTCACTTCTCAGTGAAAACCCCGGGTCAAGTCTCGGTGGAAATCAACAGGGTGTTCTTTTTGTGAACAAAAACAACACCCTTCCTCACCCCTATTGCACGCCCCAATCCCCGTGAGCGACACTCCCGCGCCGGCCCACCCGCCGCCATCGGTGGGAAGCGTGGGCGCCGGCACCAGTGTGGGAGGAATCGAAGTCCAATGAGCGCCTTCAAGCAAGCCATCAAGGCTGGAAAAACCGTCGTCGGTACCGCCGGCGCACCTAATGTCGATTCGGCGCTGCTGGCCGATGCCGGATTTGATTTCCTGCTGTTCGACACGCAGCACTCCCCCTGGGAGATCAAGCAGCTCGGCCCGTCGATCCAGGCCATGCGCGGCAAGAAGGCGGCGCCGATGGTGCGCGTCAGCGCCAACCAGCCCGACCAGATCTGCTTCGCCCTCGATGCCGGCGCCCGCGGCATCGTAGTGCCGATGGTCAACACCGCCGCCCAGGCCGAAGCCGTGGTCAGCGCCTGCCGCTATTTCCCCGCCGGCACCCGCAGCAACGCCGGAATGCGCGGCGAATGGGGCGAATTCAAGAGCTACCGCGACTACATGGACACGGTGAACGAAGGCCTCGTCATCGCGCCGATGATCGAAACCAACCAGTCCCTGGAGAACCTCGACGCCATCGCATCGGTCCCTGGCGTCGACGTGCTGCTGATCGGGCCGTCCGATCTTTCGATCGAGCTCGGCGTACCACTCGACTATGCCTGCGATACCTATCAGCGCGGGCTCGACAAGATCGCCAACACCGCGGCCAAGCACGGTATCGCCGCCGGCATGTATTTCATCCCGCCGGAGATGGACCCCAATTTCTTCGTCCAGAAGGGCTTCAGCTACTTCACGTTGCCCTGGGCCGCCTGGGCGAGCGCCGGCATCCAGACCGGGCTTTCCGGCATCACCCGCCAGCGCAAGGCCAAGCGCGCGGCCAAGAAGTAGCGGCCGACCGATCTCAACCCCGCGACGCATGTCGCGGGGTTTTTCGCCTCATCGCGCGCCGACAGCCCGCGGATAGCGCAGCCATTGCGTCGCGAACCGCAGTTCCACCCGGCTTGCCCCGCACACCTCCACCACGGCCTCGCCATCCGTCCAGCGCCACGCCGAACCCCGGTCCGTTTCAACGGGATGGAACCCGCCGCCCAACCGCGCCGACGCCAGCGGCACCGCCTCCCCGTCCAGCACCAGATGCGTCACCGCCACGCCCAGCCGGCGCGCGTCCTGCTTGCGGTCGATCTCCCGGGGAACCGCGCTGCGGCTGACCACCCTGAGCCACCGCGCGCCCGCCGGAATCTCCGCCGTCAGCCATCCGGGCCCGCCCGACGTGGCCGCCACCGCCACCCCATCGGCAAACAACGTGACCGCCGGATCCGCCGACCAGTCGCCCGCCCGCCGCGCCAGCCGCGCATGCGCCGCATCCACCGCCGGCCCATCCAGCAGCAGCGCCGCACAGGCCCGCGCGTCCCAGATCCGCGCCGAGAAATCCGGGTGCAGCTCCTGCACCACCCCCGCGTTGGCGAAGGCCGCACGATTGCCGGTGTCGAGGTAGCTCTCCGCCGGCAGCCCCTCCGCCAGCAGGATCGCGTGGCGCTCCAGCTCGACATGGAAATACCGCACCCGCCCCGCAGCCGCCTCCCGCCGGATGCTGACGCCGTTCACCAGCGACTGCACCTGCATCAGCACGCCATCGACAAACACCGCATGATCCGGCGACAGCAGCAGATCGCGATGCGGCACCCCCGCCGCGAACGCCCCCGCCACCACCCGCACCGGCGCCACGCTCGCGCCATCGCGGTGCCGCCCCGGCTCCACCTCGCTGTGGCCAACCCAACGCACCTCCGCCAGCCCCGGCGCCGGCCCCACCGTCACCGCGACATCCCCCGCCCGCAGATCCTCGACCGCCACCTCCCCCCGCGTCGTCAGAATCCGCGACCCGGCGACGTAGCAGGGAGTCCGGTACACGATGTCCGTCCCGCCATTGCCGTCCGGGAGCAAGGCAAAGGCCGCGGTGACATGGCTGCCCGTCATCGCCAGACCCGCAACCTGGTTTGCGCCGTTCATCACGTGCAGCACACCGCCAGAGAAGGTCTCGGAGGTCGCAACCACCCCCTTCAGGTCGATGGTTTCCTGGAAATTGAAATTCGTGATCGTCCCCGCCATCGCGCCCGGCATGCCAAGCACCAGCGACTCGCCCAGGAAGCCCGAGAATGCCACCGTCTGTCCGGCGCCCAGCGTGCCGTCCACCTCCAGCGTGCCGCCGGTGGTCGACAGCGTCCCGGTCCCGGTGACGTTGCCGCCGATCACTACCGTGCTGCCGATGAACGACGTGACGACCTGCGCGTTGACCACGTTACCGGCGATCGCCAACAGCCCGCCGCCGGTCGCCTGCAGTGTGCCGGCATTGTTGACCGCATTGGAACCGGTGTTCAGCGTCAGCGTACCCGTCGCGTTCACCACGCTATAGGTGTCCACGTTGCTGAACGCGATGGCACCGCTGCCGATATGCCCGCTGCCGGAGATGGTGTTGTTGTCGCTCGACAGCGTCTGCCCCGCCACGCCGTCGATCGTGGCGTTCGGCCCATCCAGCAGAACCTGCCCTCCGTAGGTCTCCACCAGCGCGCCGCTGCCGCCCAGCCGCAACGTGCCGCCGTCCTGCACCTCGATCATCCCGGCGGGGTGAATCATATGATCGATCGTCGAGAATACCTCAGAATTGAGGATCGCCCCCGAGAGCGTCAGCGTCTGGCCGGTCAGCGCAACGATGGTGCCGAAGTTGGTCATCACGTCGCCGCCGGAATCCAGCGTGCTGCCCGCCGGCGACGTCGTCAGCCGCACGTCGGTGAAGATCTGCGCGCCGACCAGGTCGCCGGCCAGCGGGTTGCCGGCATGGTCGAGCCCGCCCAGCACGAACGTGCCGCCATTGCCCAGGCTCTGGAGGTTGCCCGAATTGTCGATCGTGCCTTCCAGCACCATCACCCCGCCCGCCACGCCGGTGGCCAGCGTGCCGCGGTTCAAGAACCCCCCCCCGGCCTCCAGCACCAGCGGCACCGCCGGGTTGGTCGCCACCACCAGGCTATCGTTCTCCACTTGCGCGCTGCCCGCGCCGAGCTGCCCGAAGCCCTGGATGGTGTTCTGGTTGATCAACCAATTGCCCGGCACGCTCGCGGCGATCCGGTCGGCGGCGTTGCTCAGCGTCACCACGCCGCCGCCGAGCAGCTCGACATTGAGATTGGCCACCAGCAGCGTCGCCCCATTGCCGCTGGCGCCCTGTAGCGTTACCGACCCGTAGTTGTTCAACACCACGGTATTCTGCGGCCCGTAGGGCGCCAGCGTATCCGCCGCCAGCGTCAGCGTCTGCCCAGCCAGCACGCGCAGATCGGCGTAGTTGGTCAGCGCCGAATTGCGCGCATAAGGTGGTTGCTCGTTGCCGAACGGGATAACCAGACTGCCCAGCAACAGTGTCGAAGTACCGGTGACGTCGATCTGCCCGCCATTCGCGCTGTCGAGCAGCCCCTCGGCAATCGACCCGCCATTCAGCAGCACCACCGAATTCGCCCCGTCGGCCTCGATCGTGCCGGCGCCTTGGCGCTCGATGTCGCCGAAATCCAGCGTGACGTAATTCTGCACCAGGCTGTTGATCTCGAGCGTGCCCCCGCCGCTCGCCCGCATCAGGCTCCCATTGTAGATAAACCCGGTCATCCCGCCATCCAGCACCATCGTGCCGCGGGCGGCATTCGCGTCGATCGTCCCGTAGGACCCACCGGAAAAGCTGTTCTCGAACACCGCCCCCTCGCCGCCGATGCGGCCGGTGCCCTCGATGGTGTTGTCGGCATTGCTGATCGCGCCCGTGCCGATCACCCCGTCAAACCCGAGCTGGATCGTCCCGCCCCCGGTCAGCGCCAACGGGAACGAAAATGCGCTCACCGCCGGCCCGGCCAGCATGGCGAAATGATCGGTGCCGTCATTCGTGCCCTGCAGCACGATCAGACCGCTGTTCTGCATGGAGTCCAACAGCGCCAGCGTGCCATCGCCACCCACGCCGATCGTTCCGGTGTTGACCGGGCTGCTGCTCAGCGTCAGCTGCCCGCCCAAGCCGACATTCAGCACCCCATCGTTTTCAAGGCCGTTGAGCGTCCCGCCGCCCACCTGCACCGTGCTGCCCGCCGCCACCGTGCCGGTCGCCAGCGCCGCCGCGCTCGCCGAGCCGAACAGCACCAGCCCCGTGGTGGCGATCTTCCCGCCCGCCGGGTCCACCGTCCCGTCGATCACCAGCACCGCGCCCGGATCGGCTTTCAGCAACCCCGCATTGGCGATCTGGCTCGCCTGCACCTCCAGCGTCCCGTTCTGGGCCTCGATGGTGCTGCCGGCGCGCAGGTCGAGCGTGGCGAACCCCGCGATCAGGCCTTGGCCGACGATCACCTGGTTCACCAGCGTCAGCACCGCGCTGCTGCCGCCATTGATCACATCCGCCGCATCCCCCAGCGCGATGGTGCCCCCCGCGTCGAGCGAAACGTTGTTCGCCATCGCCAGCGTCGCCCCTTGGTCAACGCTGAGGTTGTAGTCATAGGTCCCGGCGAGACTGACGGTGCCGGAATTGAAAATCGTGGTGGTCGGCGATTGCGCCGAGCCGAACGTCAACGTCTGGTCCGCCCCGACCGTCAGCCCGCCATCGAGCGTCGTGCCCTCGATCAGCGTACTGGCACTGTCCCCCAGGTAGACGTTGTAAACCCCACCCATGATGTGCATGCCATCAATGGTGGCGCTGGTCAGGAACATCGTTCCATTGCTCGCGTCGATGGTGGCCGGGCTGCCCACATAGGGCGCGATGCTGCCCGACAGCGTCAGCGTCGCGATGTTATCGACCGGCAGCGTCCCGCTCAGGAAAACCGGATGGGCCGCCCCGTCCAGCGTCACGATGTTCGCCACGTCGAGCGTGCCGCCGGGATGCGCGATGATATTGCCGCCACGGATCAACGCGCTGTCCAGCACCACGGTCGACCCGGCATCGGCGATGATGCTGCTCGATACCCCGCTCTGATCCGGCGACTGGTCGACCGACCCGCTGATGTCCAGCATCCCCCCGCCGGTCGCCCGCAACCCGAGCCCCTGGTTGAGCACAACCGCGTCGAGGACCAGCGACCTCCCCGGCACGTCGGCGACCACCGTCGAAGCCCCGGATTCCGTGAGCAGCAGCCGGTCGAGCGAGGCGGTGGTGTTGCGCCCGATGAAGCCCACGCCATGAATGGTCGTCTGCGTGCTGATCAGCGCGTCGTACTGCGAAAGCCCGCCGCCCCCCTGCACGCGCCCGCCGATGCTCCCGCCGAGCAGCTGAATGTCCCCGGTACCGTCCATCGTCAGGGTGGCATTCGTCGTCGGCGTGACGCCCAGGGTCTGCATCTCGCCGCCGGCCTGGATGTTCAGGTGCCCGTTCACCGTCAGCGTCCCGGCGCCCATCAGCAGATTGCCGCCGGCCACCAGCAGCAGGCCCTGAATTTTCGAACTGAAATCCCCGTTGGCGACGATGAAATCGCCGCCATCGACGTCGATCTCCCCGTTCGCGCCGATCAGCAGGCTGTTGACGTCCGCCGTCTGGCTGCTGCCGATGGTGCCGACATTGACCACCGGCGCGGTGTTGACCACCACATCGACGCTGACGGTCGGAATGCCGGACGGTGTCCAGTTGGCGGCCCTGTTGAAAGCTCCGGTGGCCGTCGCTTTCCAAGTCGCTGTGATCGTCATCTCGGCTCTCTGCCGGCTCGTTCACGTGAATGGATCGTGAATGGAAATCCTGTATCTGTGAAGAGACGAATCGAGCTTTCGTCGGCAATTATGCGGTGCGGCGATTTATTAGACTTGTTGCGAAAGTCTGCGGCCTAATTTGACCACCAGTTGGTGGCTCCGGGCCAATCTGTCGGCCTCATCAGAGTGGCATGAACCCCGCTTCGATGTTCACCAGTCCCGCGATGATCGACGTTTTGGTGTGATGG
>CAIYPH010000683.1 GCA_903928045.1 uncultured Rhodospirillales bacterium | reverse complement strand
TTCTTTTTTCAAAAAGAAGCGCTTGCTTTCTTTTCACGCCGGCGCCAGCCGGTAGTGGCTGATCCCCCATTCCCGCCCCGCGTCATGGCCGAACAGGCCCGCGGTGGCGAGAAAGAACATGCGCCAGCGCCGCGTCCACAGGGCCGCGTCACGGCCGTAGACGGAGCGTAGGATGGGGGCGATCGCCTCGGCGTTGCGGTCCATGTTGGTCAGCCAGTCCTCGGCGGTGCGGGCGTAGTTGATGCCGTTCCACTGCCACTCCGCCTCGACCGTCAGCAGATCGGCGAACTGGTGCATCAGCCCGTGGCTCGGCATGACGCCGCCGGTGAAGAAATGCTGGGCGATCCAGTCCTCGCGGTCGGTGGGGTCGAAGCGGTAGGGCTGGGTGCGGTGGGTGAAGACGTGGATGAAGGCGCGGCCCTCGGGCGCCAGCCAGCCACGCACGCGGCCGAGGAGGGCGCGCCAGTTGGCCATGTGCTCGAACATCTCGACCGAGACCACGCGGTCGAACCGCCGATCGATAGCGAAGTCGTTCATATCGGCGGTGATGACGGTGAGGTTGCCGAAGCCACGCTGGGCGGCCTGGGCGGTGATGTATTCCCGCTGGGAGTTGGAGTTGGAGACCGCGGTGATGCGGGCGGCCGGGTATTTTTCCGCCATCCACAGCGACAGCGAGCCCCAGCCGCAGCCGAGTTCGAGGATCTGCTGGCCGTCGGCGAGGCCGGCATTGGCGCAGGTGACGCCCAGCGCGATCTCCTCCGCCTCGGCCAGCGTGGTGGTGCGGGAGCGGTAGAGGCAGCAGGAGTATTTCTTCCGCGGGCCGAGCACGTGATCGAAGAAGGCGGCCGGCACTTCGTAGTGCTGCGCGTTGGCATCGGCGGTGAATTCGGCCACCGCGCGCTGGGCCATGGCGGCGGCGAAGGCGGCGTCGTCCGGCGGGGCGGCGGCGAGCTTGATGGCGGTGGTGTCGACCAGGCGGGAGATGCCCCAGCGGGTCAGGCTGTCGGGCAGAGGGAGGCGCTCGGCGAGGCCGGTGGCGGCGGTGATCAGGGTCATGCCAGGGGGATCCTTGGGAAAAACACCGGAACGCGGGCGGCGTATTCGGTCCAGGCGGTGCCGTAGCGGGCCTGCATGTGGGTCTCGAGCGGCGGGACGCCGGAGGCGTGGCGCAGGGTCCAGTACATCAGCGCGGGGGCGGCGAAAGCGAGCCAGCCCCAGGGCCAGGCGCCGGAGAGGGCGAAGAGCGGGTAGGCGACCCAGACGAGCCATTCGAAAAAATAATTGGGATGGCGCGACCAGGCCCACAGCCCGGCATCGCAGATGCGGCCGCGATTGGCTTGGTTTGCCTTGAAGCGGCGCAGGGTGGCGTCGGCCGCCGCCTCGCCGGCGATGGCGGCGGCGAGCACGAGGATGGCGAGGCCATCGAGCGGCCCGAACCCGGCGGGGTTGCGGGCGGCGAGGCCGATGCCGGCGGCGAGGCCGAAGGCGACGAGGGCCTGGAGCAGGAGGAAACCGTAGAGGCGGGCGGGGAATTGCGCGCCCCATTCCTTCTGCAGGGCGGCGTAGCGCGGGTCCTCGATGCCGGCCGCGGCGCGGAGGGCGATGTGGCCGCCGAGCCGCAGCGACCAGGCGGCAACCAACGCCGCGACGACCCAGGCCCGGGTTCCGGTCGCGCCGCCGTCGAGCGGCGTCAGGCTCAGGGTGACGCCGGCCAGGCCGGTCGCCAGCGACCAGGCGACATCGACCCAGCCGGAATTGCCGGTCATCCGCTGGGCGATCCAGGCGAGGGACATGACGGCGAATAATTCGCCGCCGGCCAGCGCGGCGAGGCCAGAGAGGGTCATGATGCCGCGCCTGGGTCGGCGATGAAGCGCAGGCAGTCGGCCAGAACCGGGGCGGCGACCTGGAGCGGGCGGGCCAGGGCGCCGAGCACCAGCTTGTGGCCGAGGCCGCGATAATGCCGCTCCGCGACCGGCACGCCGGCGGCGCGCAGGCGCTCGGCGAGGCGGATGCTGTTGCGCGGCAGCACGGTGCGATCGCGGGTGCCGGCGGCGAGCAAAGCGGGCGGGGCGCCTGCGTGCACGAGATTGACCGGCATCACCGCCGCCAGCGCGTCGTCGGCGGGGAACATGGCGTGACGGGCCGGGGTGTCGGGGGTGAAGTCATAGGGGCCGGCGAGGCCGATCAGCCCGGCCACCCCGCCGGGTTGGGCGCGGAGGGCGAGCATCGCGCCGATATAGGCGCCGGCGGAATGGCCCATCAGCACGATGCGGCTTGGGTCGCCGCCATGCAGCGGGGCGTTGTCGCGGGCCCAGTGGAGGGCGGCGGCGCCGTCGGCAAGGAAGCCGGCGTGGTCGACCTCGGGGTAGAGGCGGTAGTCCGGCACGACCACCATGACCCCGCGGGCGGCCAGGGCGGCGCCGACGAAGCGATAGTCGCGCCGCTCGCCCTCTTCCCAGCCGCCGCCGTAGTAGAAGACGACGACGGGCATTGGGTGCGAGGGAGCGGCGGGCAGATAGATGTCCACGCCATGGCGCGGGCCTTCGCCGTAGGACCGGCCGCCGACCATTCGCACGCGGCGCCGCGGCGCCAGGGCGTTGATGAGGTCGATCGCGCCGGGCAGGCGGGGCCGCGCGAGGGCGACCGGCGTGGCTGACGAGGCGGACATCAGAAGCCGATAAGCGGTTGCAGCAGCCGGAATGCCCAGTGGCGGAACTGGAGCCGCCCGGAGAGGGCGATCAGGCAGATGCAGGTCTCCTCGCCGACGGCGATCGGCGCGTGGCCGTCATCCTCGTCGGTTTCGGCGACGTCGCCTTGCCGGTAGGTCCGCCCGCGATCGCTGAACGCCCCTTGCAGCACCGCGGTGAGTTCGAGGCCGCGGTGGCCGTGGTCGGCGAGGCGCATGCCCGGCCTGATGCGCAGCAGATGCAGCCCGGCCCGCTCGCCCGCGGGGGGGAGCAGGGTGGCGACGGCGAGGCCGGGCGCCATGCCGCGCCATCGGCCGAACGAGTAGCCGGCCAGGGTGGGCGGCATGCTCGCGGGCGGCGTTGGGCGCGCGGGGGGTGGCGGTTCGGGCAGGTCGAGCCGGGCCATGGCGCGGTCCAGCGCATCCGCCGCCATCGGCGCGCGCTCGATGGCGTCCAGCACATCACCGCCGACGCATTCGGCGAAACGCACGGCCTGGCGGCAGGCCGGGCAGCCGGCGAGATGGGTGGCGATGACCGCGCGATAGGCTTCGTCGAGCCCGCCGGCGGCGTGCGCGAGGAGGATTTCTTCGGAGGGGTGATGCGAGGCGCTCATGCGAAATCCTCCAGCACCTCGCGCAGGCGCAGAATCGCCCGGCGCAGTTTCGATTTCACGGTGCCGAGGGGCATACCGAGCCGTGCACTGATGTCGCCATGGGCGTAATCCTCGAAAAATGACATGCGAAGGAGCATCGCCTGCTCCTCGGGCAATCCGGCGATGGCGGCGCGCAGGCCGCGCTCGGCCTGATCGGACTCCATGACGGTGTCGGCGCGCGGGTCCGGCGCCTCGGCATCCTCCGGCGGCTCGCCGGGTTCGATCAGGCGTTCTCGGCGGATGGCGTCGATGCGCAGGTTGCGCGCGATGGTGAACACCCAGGTGGCGGCGCCGGCGCGGGCGGGATCGAAGGTCCCGGCCTTGCGCCACAGGGTCAGCAGGGTCTCCTGGGCGAGGTCCTCGGCCTGGGCGGCGGTGGCGCCGAGGCGCAGCATGTAGCTCTTCACGCGGGGCGCGAAGTGCTCGAACAGCGCGGCGAAGGCGCGGCGGTCCTGCGCCTCGGCGACGCGGCGGATATGCGTGGCGAGATCGCCGGCGCCGGGACTGTTGCCCGCCATGCTCAGATGCGCGAGCGCCGGGGGCGCGGCGAGCCGGTGGAAAAATCCTTCATGCATGCATCCTATACGGCACAACCCGCGCGCTGGATGACGACAGGCGATAATTTCCGCCGCGGTCATCCATGTGCGGTCCCGCCACGTATAGACGATGACATCACGGCGGGCGGGCGAACCGCAAGCCGGACTCGAGCGGGGCATCACGACGTATGGACTATCACGGCGACGGCCAGATTTCACCACACGGCACCGGGCAACGCATCGCCGTGATCGGCAGCGGTATCGCCGGTCTGTCGGCGGCCTGGCTGCTGGCCCGGCGGCATGATGTGACGGTCTATGAGGCCGCGCCTCGGATTGGCGGCCATAGCCGCACGGTGACCACGCCCGAGGGGGTTCCCGTCGATATCGGGTTCATCGTCTACAACGAGTTGAACTATCCCAACCTCACCGCGCTGTTCAGCCACCTCGGCGTGGCCACCCAGCCATCCGACATGTCCTTCGCGGTGTCGCTCGATGGCGGGCGGCTGGAATATAACGGCACCAACATCCCCGGCCTGTTCGCGCAGTATCGCAACCTCGTGCGCCCGCGCTTCATCCGCATGGTCCGCGACATCCTGCGCTTTTATCGCAGTGCGCCGGGGCATATCGCGGAGTTGTGGGACACGATGGAGCCGCTCGGCGCCTATCTCGACCGGCATGGCTATTCCGCCGCCTTCCAGCACGATCACCTGCTGCCGATGGCCGCCGCGATATGGTCGACCCCCTGCGCCGAGATGCGCGACTACCCGGCGGCCGCCTTCCTGCGCTTCTGCGACAATCATGGGCTGCTGCAGGTGGATGACCGGCCGCTGTGGCGCACCGTCACCGGCGGGTCGCACGCCTATGTCAGCCGCGTGGCGGCCCCGCTCGCCGGACGGATTGTGACCGATCGCCCGGTTCGCGCGATCCGGCGCGACGCCGAGGGGGTGACGGTGATCGATGCTTCCGGCCAGGCGCGGCGGTTCGACCAGGTGGTGATCGCGAGCCATGCGCATGAGGCGCTCGCCATGCTGGAGGATGCCAGCGGCGCCGAGCGGGCGCTGCTCGGGGCGTTCCGGCCGAGCATGAACCGTGCCGTGCTCCATTCCGACGCCAGCCTGATGCCGCGCCGGCGGCGGGTTTGGGCGAGCTGGACCTATCTCGGCCGCACCGCCGGCGGGGGGCTGCCACCGACCCTCATCCTACACCTCAAGGTTGTACCCCCCCACACACCCGCACCCTCCCCGACCCCCTGTCTTTTTCCTCCACTACAACACCACAAGGTCATTGCCCCGTTCTTTCAAATC
>CAIYPH010000682.1 GCA_903928045.1 uncultured Rhodospirillales bacterium | reverse complement strand
TTTCAAAAAAAGAAGCGCTTACGTCCTTTCGTACCTCAACACCCTCGCCCGATTGGTCACCAGCCGCACGCTGTTCTTTTCGAACTCCAGGCACAGACGCTGCCGCCATGGGCCGCCGCCGCCGCGCTCGGCCAGGGCGAGGCTGGGGGAGAGGGGGAGCAGGTCGATGGTCTCGCGCTGCGGGCCGGTGCCGGTGGTGAGGCAGCCCTGGCCATCTTCCACCGTGATGGCGAAGCGGGAGGCGTAGGCGGCGTGTTCCCACGCGCCGGCCCAGGCGGGGTTGGCGGTGAGGCAGGGTTCGACGGGGCGGAAAATGCGGGAGGCGTGGCCGATTTTGCCGGCGATGCCGCCGGGGATGGTGTGGAGCGCCACCGGCAGGTGGACGGAGTGGCCCTGCACGCCGGCCTCCGCGGGGTAGACGGTCTCCGCGGCGCCGAGAGTGGTGACCACGCCCGCCGCCTGCTCCATCCAGAACGGTCCCTCATCGGCGATGAAGCGGCCGGACGGCAAAGCGCCGGCGGCGGGTTCGGGCAGGGTGGCGCCGCCGAGGGCGGCCATGACGCGCATGGCGATGGCGTGGGCGTCGGTGTCCTCGCGGTTGGAGAGCACCACCACGCCGGCGCCCAGCGCGGGGGCGAGGAGGAAGTGGTTCTTGAAACCAGGCAAGGAACCGCCATGGCCGATGGCGATCATGCCGGGCACCGGGGAGCGGGCGAGGCCGAGGCCGTAGCCGGTGACGGTGCCATCGGTCAGCGCCCGGTTGGCGCCGAGCCGGGCGAGCAGGCCCTCCGCCGGGCCTGAGCCGCTCAGCAGGGCCTGGCACCAGGCCATGAGATCCATCGCGCTGCCGGCGAGGCCGCCGGAGGCGGAGATGTGCAGGCCGTAGCGGCCGCGCAGCCAGCCGCGCGGGCTTTTCCAATAGCCGCCGGCGAGGTTGGGCACCGGGTCCGTCTCGTCCTCCGGCAGGGTGATGCCGAGGCCGAGGGGGCGGAAAAACCGGCCATGCAAGGCGGCCCGGTAGTCGATCCCGCGGTCCTCCAGCGCCGCCTGGATCAGGCGGTAGCCGGTGTTGGAGTAGGATATCTCGGTGCCCGGGACGAAATTGGTGGCATCGAAGGTGGAGGCGAAACCGAGCAACTGGTCGCGGCTGAGCGAGGTGGTCGGCGACACGCCGAGCTGCCACAGCATCTCCATGGTGTCCGGCAAGCCGGACGTCATGTCGAGGGCGCGGCCGACTTGGATGCCGACCAGCGCCGATGGCAAAGCGAGATGGTCGCCCAGCGTGTCCGCGACGCCGATCGGGCCGCCGGTCAGCAGCAGGGAGCACAGGAAGTGCTTGGAGATGGAGGCGTAGCGCACCGCGGTGGTGGCGCCGAAGGGCAGGCCAAGCTCGATGCTGGCCAGGCCGCCGCATGCCTCGGCGCGGAGGTCATCGCGGTCGAACAGGATGATGGCGCCGCCGGGGCCTGACTTCCGGGTCCATCCGGCGGCAATCTCGCGGGCGACTTCGGCGGCGCTGGACCAGTTCATTTCGGGCCTCTTGGCGGGGGGAGAGTCTATGGTTTCATAGGGATGGGTTTGAAGGAAGGGTGTTCTTTTTGTGAACAAAAAGAACCAAAAAAACTTTTTGGCACTTTAGGGGGGCTGCCGGAAAATGGGCGCGCGAAAGCGCTCGCGGGTGCGAGGGGGTTCAGGCCGGAAAATTCGCGATTGGGGGGCGCGCGGGCCGTCGGCTGGATGGCGCTGGGGATGCGCGGTGGTTGCGGGGGGAGTGCCTGCGGCGCGCGCATGGGGGGCGTTGGGCGGGCGGGGGCGGCAAGGGGTGTGGGGGATTTCGCGAGATCGGCGAGAATCCGGGCTTCGGCGCGCTGCATTTCGGCGCGGGCACGGGCGAGGAGGCGGCGATCGGGGTGATTTTCCGGCAGATCGGCGGACTCGGCGAAGAGGACCTCGAACAGGGCCAGCAGCAGGCGCACGACCACCAGCGCGGCACGGAGGCCGGCAGGGTGGGTCGGGGCTGATGCGGCGGATGACACGGGACGGGCTCCTGTTTGAGGTATTTTCATTATCGTCGATGTCACTATGATTGTCAATTGCGTTTTTACGCTCTGCGCGCTTTTTTTCTCCCCGGCGGGTGCCCCGCGTTGTGGCATACGCGCGACGGACCGATGCGGCACAGTCCAGACGGATAAAAGTTTTTTGCTCCTTTTTTTCAAAAAAGGAGCGCTTCCTTCCCCCTCTTCCGGAGCCCCGCGCGATGCCGGAATTACCTGAACTGGTTTGGCTGGCGATCCTCGCATCGGCGGTGTGGCGCCAGGCGGCATCTTCCCCGGCGGGGCGGGCCGCGCTAAGGCTGGTTCCAGTCCATGGGAGGATAAGCAATGACGCAGTCGCAGCGTTTCGCCGGCCAGGTCGCGGTGGTGACCGGGGGCGTGTCGGGGATCGGGTTCGCGGTGGCAAGCCGGCTGGTGGCCGAGGGGGCGCGGCTCGCGGTATGGGACGTGAACGCGGCGGCGCTGGCGGAGATGTCGGCGCGGGTGGGCAGCCAGGTGCATACGGTGGCGCTCGATCTCACCGATGCGGCCGCGGTGCAGGCGGCGGCCGACAGCACGGTGGCGGCGCTCGGGCGGCTCGATGTGCTGGTGGCCTCGGCCGGCATTACCGGGCCGAATGCGACGACGTGGGATTACCCGGTGGATGACTGGAAGCGGGTGATGGATGTGAACATCAACGGGGTGTTCTATTCCGACCGCGCGGTGGTGCCGCATATGCTGGCCAATGATTATGGCCGCATCGTCAATATCGCGTCGGTGGCGGGCAAGGAGGGCAACCCCAACGCCTCGGCCTATTCGACCTCCAAGGCCGCGGTGATCGGGCTGACCAAGTCGCTTGGCAAGGAGTTGGCGAAAAGCGGCGTGCGGGTGAACTGCGTGACGCCGGCCGCCGTGCGCACGCCGATCTTCGAGCAGATGTCGCAGCAGCATATCGATTTCATGCTGTCGAAAATCCCGATCGGGCGGTTCGGCACGGTGGACGAGGTGGCGTCGCTGATCTGCTGGCTGGCGAGCGCGGAGGCGAGTTTCTCGACCGGGGCGGTGTTCGATATTTCCGGGGGGCGGGCGACTTATTAGTGTCCGTCCGGAAGGTTTTCGAATCATTTGAATTCTCTTGCCCGGCTCGATTGA
>CAIYPH010000681.1 GCA_903928045.1 uncultured Rhodospirillales bacterium | reverse complement strand
TGGCCGCAATTCGGCATCACGGCCAGGGCCGATGACGGGATGGTTTGTTTCATCAGCACGCCCGGGGCGAGGCAGGGCCAGTCTTCATCGCCGGTGAGGATGAGGGTGGGGACGCGCAGCGACTGCATTTCGGCCTGGAGGTCCCACAGGGAGGGGCGTTCGCGCTGGACGCCGAGCTGGGTGTTGGCGGCGCCGAGGGCGGAGTGTTCGGCGAGCTGGCGCTGGAATTCCGCGAAGCCGCGGGGGTCCTTGTTCTGGAACTGCACGCGGGTGGGGCCGAAGGCGTAGCGGTCGGCGAAGGCCTGCATGCCGCTTTCGCGGATGAAGGCGACGGTGTTGGCGCCTTCGGCGCGGAAGCCTTCGCTTGTGGCGGGATCGGCGCCGTAGCCGCAGCCGGCGACGGTGAGCGAGCGGGCGCGGGAGGCGTGGCGGAAGCCGAAATGCAGCGTCGCGAAGCCGCCCATGGAAAGGCCGACGATATGGGCCTGGCCGATGTTGAGATGGTCGAGCACGGAGGCGATGTCATCCGCGGCGCGGTTCTGCGAGTAGGCGGCGACGCTCTCCGGCACGTCCGACGGCGGGTAGCCGCGGGCATTGGAGCAGATGGCGCGATAGCGCTGGCCGAAATGGCGCATCTGCGGCTCCCAGCTGCGCAGGTCGCCGGCGAATTCGTGCACGAAGATCACCGGCATGCCGGCGCCGGTCTGTTCGTAGTAGAGCTTCACTCCGTCATCGGCGGTCGCGTGCGGCATGGTGGCCTCCCCTGGGTGGGGGGAGTTTCGGACCAAATGGGGCGACGGGAAAGAGGGGAAGGAAGGCCTCCTTTTTTGAAAAAAAGGCGCAAAAAGCTTTTATCCGTTTGGTGTGTGCCGCTTCGACCTCTCCGGGGAGAGTACGCCAACGGCATGGATGGAACGGAAAGTTTTTTTGGTTCTTTTTGTTCACAAAAAGAACACCCTTCCTGCTACCCGCGCCTGACGTTGAACACCGTCCAGCCGCCCTTCGGAATGCCTGTGAGCTCCCGGCGGTAGGCGGTGATGGGGTAGTAGGTGCCGAGCGGGATGTAGGGGGCATCCTGCCAGACGCGGAGTTGGATCGCGCGGGCGAGGGCCTGGCGGGTGGGTAGGTCCGGCGCGTCGAACCAGCGGTCGCGGAGGGCGGCGATTTCGGGGAGTTTGATCCAGCCGAACCAATTGTCGGTGATGCCGAGATGGGCGGCGGGGTCGTAGCGGTTGAAGCCGTTGAACCAGGTGAAGAACAGGCTCCAGCCGCCCTGCTCCACTGGGGCGCGGTTGCCGCGGCGCTGCACCTGGGTGCCGTAGTCCATGGTTTGCAGGTCGACGTTGAAGCCGATGCGGCGCAGCAGGTCGGCGCCGACCTGGGCGACGGCGAACAGGCTGGCGTAGTCGGCCGCCGCCAGCACCACCACGCGTTCGCCCTTGTAGCCGGAGGCGGCGAGAAGCTGGCGGGATTTGGCGACGTCGCCCGCCATCACGTCGAGCCCGGCGTCGGTGCTCATTGGCTTGCCGACGCTCCAGACGCCGACGCGATCGCGCCAGACGGCGTGATCATCGCCGGCGATGGCGGTCATGAAATCGGCCTGGCGGATGGCGGGCAGGATGGCGCGGCGGATGGCGGGGTTGTCGAAGGGCGGATTGAGGCCGTTGAAGCGCATGATGACTTCGCCGCCGATGGCGTCGTTGATCTGCACGCGCAATGCCGGGTCCCGCCGCAAAGCGGGCGCGAGGTCGGGCGGCACGTCGGCCCACCAATCCACCTCGCCTTTTTGCAGGCTGGCGGCGGCGGTGGCGGCGTCGGGGATGATGCGCCAGACCACGCGATCGAAGGCGGCGCGTTTGCCGCCGGCGAGCCAGCTCGAGGGCTCCGGCCGCGGCACGTAGCCCTCGAAGCGGCGGTAGACGACCTGCGCGCCGACCACGCGTTCGGCGGCGGCGTAGCAATAGGGGCCGCTGCCGATGATCTCCTTGATCTGCCCCTTGCCGACATCCTCCAGCAGGCGGCGCGGCATGATGAAGGGCGTATAGGTGGCGGGCTTGCCGAGCGCATTGGGCAGCAAGGGAAAGGGCCGCTTGAGGCGGAATTCGAATGCCCGATCGGAGATGACGTCGAGCTGGTCGGTGGCCGCCAGCAGGCTCATGCCGAACACGTCGATGCCGGCCCAGCGGCGGAGACTGGCGACCGCATCCTCCGCCAGCACCGGCGCGCCGTCATGGAAGCGCAGCCCCTCGCGCAAGGTGAGCCGCCAGCGCAGGCCATCCGGGGAGACCTCATGGCCTTCCAGCATTTGCGGCCGCGGCTGCAGCTCCGCATCCATCGCGTAGAGCGTGTCGAACACCATGTAGCCATGTTCGACGGACACATCGGTGCCGGAGTAGTAGGGGTCGAGCACGGTGACGTCGGCGACGGGCACGAAGTTGAGCGTGCCGCCGGTTTGGGCATGGCCGGGGCGGGAGAGGGCGGCCAGCAGGGCGCCGCCGATCAGCGTGCGTCGGCGCATTGCCGTCACACCACGCGGCGTAGCAGCGAGACAGCGCTGTCCACCGTCAAGAGGCTGCGGGCGCGGAAGCGCTCATAGGCCTGGGCGGCCTCCTCGCCTTTGTTGCCGAGGAACCAGCGCGACCCCTCCCAGGCTCCGAGGTTGCGATACCACGCCATCAGCC
>CAIYPH010000680.1 GCA_903928045.1 uncultured Rhodospirillales bacterium | reverse complement strand
TTCTTTTTTCCCAAAAAAGAAGCGCTTCCTTCCTAATACGCGAACCATCGCGGGCCGGCTCATGCGTCGCCCAGCATTTTTTCCAAAAATCGCACTATATGGGCAAAAAACCCTTTACACGCCCTGTTCGCGATGCTAGAAACATATCATGAACATCAGGCCCACACACCCCGAGCTACGCCCCGGCGAGCCGCATCCCGCGGTCCGTCTGGCCGAGGCCGTGTGCGCGCTGATCGCCACCATCGCCGGCCCCTCCTGGTTCTGGCGCTTTCTGCCCGGCGGCCGCGCCCTCTGGGCGGGCCTGCATCAACTCGGCCAGGATTTCGCCGCCCTCATGCTGCGCATCGCGGCAGCACCGGCCGGGCTGCCCGCTCCCATCACCATTGCCCCCATCACCAATGCCCCGATCGGCGCGACCCGCCGCCAGCGCCAGCGCGTGCGGGCAGGCGAGGTGCGCCCGCGCCGCACGCGGCAGCCGCGCCCGGCATCCCTCACCCGCCGCCCGGCCGCGCCGTGGCACAGGATCATTGACGCGCCGCGCCCGGCCACGCCCCTCGCGTGCGCCGTCCCCACCTTGCGCGAGCGACGAAGGCGCACGGCGCTCCCGGCCATGCCGCCGGTGCACGCCTAAATTGTTACGATATCGCAATTAAATAGGAGACTCCAACGCCATGTCCGCACTGTCGAGCGGCCAGCGCGGGCGCGGCTTCTGGCTGATCGGCGTCGTCGCGCCATGGCGCAGCCGCTCGATCCCCGCCCAGGCCACCATCACCGCATTGTCGCCGCACAGCCGCAGCGGCGGCGCGACGAAGCCCACGCCCACCCGCGCCGCCTCCCCCGCCAGGGCAGCGCGGATCGCGGTATTGGCCGCCACCCCGCCGGCCACCACCAGCGTGCGCGCGTCCGGCGCCATCGCCAGCGCATGCGCCGCCCGATCGGCCATCACATCCGCCACCGCGGCCTGGAAACTCGCGGCGATATCGGCGGCCTCCCGGCCCGGCAGCGGCCCGGCCGGATATGCCGCGACGACATGGGCGACGGCGGTTTTCAGCCCGGAAAACGAGAAGTCGCACCCCGCCCGCCCCCGCAGCGGCCGCGGCAAGGCGAAACGGCGCGGATCGCCCGACGCCGCCAACCGCTCCACCCCCGGCCCGCCCGGCCAGCCAAGCCCGAGCAGCTTGGCCACCTTGTCGAACGCTTCGCCCACCGCGTCGTCGATCGTGCCGCCGAGCCGCCGGTACCGCCCCACCGCCTCCACCAGCACGCACTGGCAATGCCCGCCGGAGACCAGCATCAGCAGATACGGAAATGCCACCCCATCCGTCAGCCGCGCCGTCAGCGCATGCGCCTCCAGGTGGTTGATGCCGATGAACGGCACGCCGGCGGTGATGGCGACGCCCTTGGCGAATCCGGAGCCGACGATCAGCCCGCCGATCAACCCAGGGCCCGAGGTGGCCGCCACGGCTTCGAGATCGGCGAAGCCCAGCCCGGCCTTGCCCATCGCCTCGGCCACCATCGCCGGCAAATGGGCGATATGCGCCCGCGCCGCGATCTCCGGCACCACGCCGCCGAAGGCCGAATGCTCGCGCTGGCTCAGCACCAGCTCGGACAGCACCGTACCGTCCGAGGCCAGCACGGCGGCTGCGGTCTCGTCGCAGGAGGTTTCGATTCCAAGCACGGGACGCATGCTGATCTTTCCTTTAGGACGGCGTGGTTCTAGGACAATGCCATGCACCCTGCCCATCCCACCCGCGCACATCCGGCCGGCGCTCACGCCAAGCACCACATCCGCTCGCTGCCCCTGCGCGTCGGCACCCGCGGCTCACCGCTCGCTTTGTGGCAGACCCGCCACTTCCTGCATCTGCTCACCACGTTCTGCCCGGTGTTGCGCGGCATGAACGCCTTTGCCGAGCACATCATCAGCACCACCGGTGACGTCACCCAGGCCGCCGGCACACGGTTGGCCGATATCGGCGGCAAGGGGCTGTTCGCCAAGGAGATCCACGAGGCGCTGTCGGACCGGCGGATCGATTTCGCCGTCCACTCGCTGAAGGACCTCGAAACCCAGCTGCCCGACGGCATCGTGCTGGCCTGCACCCTCAAGCGCGAGGATGCCCGCGACGCGCTGATCCTCGGCCCCGGCTGCGCCGCCGCCGACCCGGCCAACCCACTGGCCGCCCTCCCGCAGGGCGCGGTGATCGGTACCAGCTCGGTGCGCCGCCAGGCCCAGCTGCTCCACGCCCGGCCCGACCTGCGGGTGACGACCATCCGCGGCAACGTGCAGACCCGGCTCGACAAGGTCCGCGGCGGCGGGGTCACCGCCTCGCTGCTGGCCTATGCCGGGCTCAAGCGGCTCGAGATCGGGCATGAGGCGGATATCCTGCTGTCGCCGGATTTCATGGTGCCCTCGGCCGGACAGGGCATCGTCGGCATCACCGTCCGGGCCGACGATACCGAGCTGCATGAGCTGCTCGCCGGTATCGAGGACCCCGAGGCCAAGGCGGTCGCCACCGCCGAGCGCGCGCTGCTCGATGCGCTCGATGGTTCCTGCCAGACGCCGATCGGCGGCTATGCCCGGCTGGAACCGGACGGCTCGCTGCATCTCACCGGCCTCGTCGCCCGCGCCGACGGCAGTTTCCTGCTGCGGCGCGAGACGCGCGGCGCGGCGGCGGATGCGGCACGGATTGGAGCAACCCTTGGTACGGAGCTGCGTGCCGATGCGCCGCGCGACATCTTTGCCTGACCCCCGCCCCGTTCTGGTCACCAGGCCGGAACCCGGCGCGTCCGAAACCGCGGCGCGGCTGCGCGCCATCGGCTATGTGCCGGTGTGCGCGCCGGTGCTCACCATCGAGCCGAAATCGATCTCGCTGCCCGACGAGTACCAGGCCATCCTGCTGACCAGCGCCAACGGCATCGTCCCCGGCCTGCCCGATCGCCCGGTCTTCACCGTCGGCAACGCCACCGCCGCGCGGGCCCGCGAAGCCGGGTTCAAGGACGTGCGCAGCGCCGGGCGGGACGCCGAAGCCCTGGCCGAGCTGGTCATTCAGACCTGCGACCGCGATGCCGGGCCGCTGCTGCTCTCCAGCGGCCAGGCCCAGGGCATGGAGTTCGCCAACCGCCTGCGCGGCGCCGGCTTCCGGATCCGCCGGGTGGTCGCCTATGTCGCGCGGCCGGTGCGCGGCCTGCCGATCGCGACTCGCGAATTCATCGCCGGCGGGCGCGGCCATGCCTTGTTCTTCTCCCCCGAGAGCGCCCATGTCTTCGTGCGCAACTGCCGGCGCGCCGCGCTCGGCATGCGCGTCAGCGGGATCGAGGCCATCGCGATCTCCCCCGCCACCGCCAAAGCCCTCGCCCCCCTGCGCTGGGCCGGCATCCGCGTCGCGGCCCACCCGAACCAGGACTCACTGCTGGCGCTGCTGCCATGACCGACCCGGCCCCACCGGCCGCCTCCGACGAACCGACCGCCCCCGCGCGCCCCACCCACAGCCCGCGCAGCGCGCTGCCGGTGTTCACCGCCGCCGGGTTCCTGCTGCTGGCCGCCGGCGGATTCTACCTTTGGCACCTCGTGACCGAGCTGGACCGCCCGGAACCGATCATCGACCCGACCCGCATCACCGCCCTCGAAATCCAGATCCGAGCCCTCCAACAGCGCCTGACCACCCTCGAACAGCGCCCGCCACCGGCTGATCCGCGCCCCATCGAGGCCCGCATCGCCGCGCTGGAACAACGCCCGGTATCGACTGCGGTCGCCGATCTCGCCCCGCTCGAGTCGCGCATCGCCGCGGCCGAACGCGCCGCCCGCCTGCAATCCGCCCGCGCCGCGCTGGATGCCGGGCTGCCGATCGGCCCGCTCCAGGGCGCCGGCCCGGCACTCTCGCGCTTTGCCTCCGAAGCCCCGCCGACCCTTGCCACCCTCCGCGCCGCCTTCCCCGCCGCCGCCCGCGCCGCCCAGAGCGCGAGCCACCCCGCCGAACCGGCCGCCGACTGGGTCGGCCGGCTCCGCCAAGGGCTTGCCGGGCTGATCACCATCCGCCAGGGCGATACGCTGCTGCTCGGCTCCCCCGCCGCCACCACCCTCGCCGCCGCCCAGGCCCGCCTGGATGCTGGGGATCTTGCCGGCGCGATGACGGCGCTGGACGCACTCGACCCGCCAGCCGCCGCTGTCATGGCGGGATGGCGCGACAAAGCGACCGCCCTGGTCGACGCCCAAGCCGCGCTGACCGCTATGGCGCGGCCCTGATGCGCCGCGTTCTCGCCCTGCTGGCGAGCGCGTGCGTGACTGTCGCCCTCGCCTGGTGGCTGGCCGGGCTGCCCGGCGAGATCACGATTTCGGTCGCCGGACTCGCGATCGAAACCCGCACCGGAATCGGCGTGCTCGGCGCGGTTCTCCTGCTGGTCATGCTGCTCGTGGTGCTCCGGCTGATGCTGGCGGTGCTGCACATCCCCCGCGCCCTGCGCGCCCGCCGGGCCCGGCGGCGGCGCGAGAAGGGCGAGGACGCAGTGACCACCGCCCTGGTCACCCTCGCCGCCGCCGAACCCGACGCCGCCCGCGCCGCGGCCCGGCGCGCCCGTGAATTCCTCGGCGACACGCCGCAAACCCTGCTGCTCGATGCCGAAGCCCATCGCCTCGCCGGGCGCGACGGCGAGGCGGCGGCGATCTACCGGCGGATGGAAGCCCGCGCCGATGCCGCCTTCCTCGGCCTGCGCGGCCTGTTCCGCCAGGCGATGGCGCGCGAGGACTGGACCGAGGCCTCCGACATCGCCCGCCGCGCGGCGAAGGCGCGACCGGGTGGCGCATGGTTGCGCGAGGAGCGGCTGGCGCTCGCCGCCCGGATTGGCGACTGGGACCAGGCCCAGGGCCTCGCCGAGCCCGGCCCACCCCGCCTCGCCTTCGCCACCGCCGCGGCCCAGGCGGCGACGTCGCCGGATCGCGCGCTGATGCTGGCCAAGCGGGCCTGGAAGCTCGAACGCGGCTTCACCCCGGCAGCCCTGGCCTACGCCACCGCGCTGCGGGCGGCCGGGCGGGAAAGCAAGGCGCAGTCGGTGCTCGCCGAGGCGTGGCGGGACTTCCCGCATCCCGATCTCGCGGAACTCGCATTGGCCCCGGTCACCGACAAAATGGCCCGCATGGCCTCGGCGACCAAACTATCCGCCGGGGCGGCCGGGCATGTCGAAACCCATTTCCTGCTCGCGCGAACCGCCCTCGATGCCGGGCTGACCGGCGAAGCACGCCGCCATCTCCAGGCCGCCCAGGCGGGAGGGCTGGCGCAGAAGCGGGTGTTCCTGCTGCTCGCGGCGCTGGAGGCGGCCGAGCATGGCGGCGATGCGGCCGCGCAGCGGGAGGCGCTGCTGCGCGCCGCCGCGGCCGAGCCCGATCCGGCCTGGCATTGCGATGCCTGTGGAGCCGCCCATGGCGAATGGCACCCGGCCTGTCCGGCCTGCCATGTCGCCGGGCGGCTGCGCTGGGGCGGGCCGCCGCGCGTCGCGCTGCCGGGCTGATGAACCGCGCCGAACTCGTCGAAAGAGCGTCGCGCGGGATCACCGGGGAGGATCTGTCGGCAATCGAGTGGGACGATCTCGCCCTGGAGGATGCAATTTTCGATACCTGCACCTTCACCGGCGTCGTCTTCGCCGGCAGCCGGCTCGGGGGGGCGCGGTTCAACCAGTGCCGGTTTGCCGAATGCCGTTTCACCCATGCCGAGCTCGACGGGGCGCGCTTCTCCGCCTGCCATTTCGGCGCCACCGAGGCCGCCGCTGTGCGGTTCGCCTTCGCCGAAGTCCGGGATGCCATGTTCATAGGCTGCGATCTGTCCTTCGCGACGATCGAGCGCTGCGGGATGTTCGGGGTCACGCTCGATGGCTGCAATTTGCGGGGCGCCCGGTTCCGGCAGGCCGATTTCGCCCGCGTGCTCGGGCGGCGCAACGTGGTGGTGCGGGCGAATTTCGTGAACTGCAACCTGGAACTGGCCGATCTCGCCCAGATCGAGCTGCCCGGCGCCACGCTGACCGGCTGCAAGCTGCGGGAGGCGGAGTTGCGGGGGGCCGATTTGTCGCGCGCGGAGGTGCGGGATTGCGACCTGGCCTTCGCCAATCTCGACGGCGCGCGGCTCGCGCGGGCCGATCTCAGGGGGAGCGCGCTCGACGGATTCGATGTCCGGCGGGTGGCGGAGGCCAAGGGGATGATCGTGGATGCCGGCCAGCTCGTGGCGCTGGCTTCGGCTTTGGGGCTCGACGTGCGGGCCAGCTAGTCGCCGGCGGCCAGGGTGTCCCCCGGCCGCCGGATCGTCGGTTACAGCGCGGCGAGAACGGCCTCGGCGCGGCTGACATCGAAGCCGCCGGGGGCCTCGACCGCCAGATGCGTCACCTTGCCGTCCTGCGCCACCAGGGCGAAGCGCTGGGCGCGGACGCCCATGTTGCGGGGCACCAGGTCGAGCTCGAGGCCCATCGCCTTGGTCAGCGCGGCCGAGCCATCGGCCAGCATGGTGATGTCCTCGCCGACGCCCTGGTCCTTGCCCCAGGCGCCCATGACGAAGGCATCGTTGACGGACATGCAGACGACCTCATCGACGCCCTTGGCCTTGATGGCCGCGATGTTCTGCACGAAGCCCGGGAGGTGCGTGGCGCTGCAGGTCGGCGTGAAGGCGCCGGGGACGGCGAAGAGCACGACCTTCTTGCCCTTGAAGATGTCGTCGGTCGAGACTTCCTTCGGCCCTTCGGCGGTGGACTTCATCAGCTTCATGGAGGGGATGGCGTCGCCAACCTTGATCTGGCTCATGCTTGCTCGCTTTCTCGTTTGTTCCGGTCGGCGGCTTCCGCCCGGGAGAGGTTGCTTCCTAGCTTGGCGGCCCGCGCCTGTCACGCGCGGCGCGCGTCCGGCTTTGTCGCGGTGGCGCTTGCGCACCGCCCCAACTCCGCCAAGATAGGCAGCATGTCGCGCAAGCCAAGCCCCCGCACCGCAACCGTCACGCCAATGCCACCGGCGGACCCCAAGGAGACCTCGCTCGCCGGGCAGGTCCTGATCGCCATGCCGAGCATGGAGGACGCGCGGTTCTCGCAGACCGTGATCTACATGTGTGCCCATTCCCGCGATGGCGCGATGGGGATCGTGGTCAACCGGCCGCTGGCGCAGCCGAGTTTCGATGATCTGCTGACACAGCTCAAAATCGACCCCGTGCCGCCGGCCCGGAGCATCCGGCTGTGCAGCGGCGGGCCGGTGGAGAATGGGCGCGGCTTCGTGCTGCACACCACGGATTGGACCGATGCGGCGAGCCTCACGGTGGATGGTGGGCTGGCACTGACGGCGAGCCTCGACATTCTCAAGGCGATCGCCGAGGGGGGCGGGCCGCAGAAGGGGATTCTGGCGCTCGGCTATGCGGGCTGGGGGCCAGGGCAGCTTGACAGTGAAATGCAGCAGAATGCCTGGCTGTCGGCACCGGCCGATCTTGCGGTGATTTTCGACGCCGAGCATGAGACGAAGTGGCGGCGCGCGATGGCGGTGCTGCATATTGATCCGCTGATGCTGTCGGGGACGGCGGGGCGGGCGTGAAGGGAAGGGTGTTCTTTTTGTGAACAAAAAGAACCAAAAAAACTTTCTGTTCCGTCCATGCCGTTGGCGTACTCTCCGCGGACAGGTGGGAGCGTTACACACCAAAGGGATAAAAGTTTTTTGCTTCTTTTTTTCAAGAAAGAAGCGCTTTCTTTTAACAGGGTAAACCCACACTCAGCCGCGACACAGCGGCGCACAACTGGAGGAACGGATGCACACTCGCCGGATCATCACTGCCGCCCTGCTGAGCCTGGCAAGCGCCGCCCCGGTGATGGCGCAGGAGACGTTGAAGGTCGGGCTGATCCTGCCGATGACCGGGCAGCAGCAATCGACCGGCAAGCAGATCGAGGCCGCGGTGCGGCTGTACATGGCGCAGAACGGCGATACGCCGACGGGCAAGAAAATCGAGATCCTGCTGCGCGACGATGCCGGGGTGGCCGATACCACGAAGCGGCTGGCGCAGGAGTTGATCGTCAAGGACAAGGTGATCGCGCTGGCCGGGTTCGGCCTGACGCCGCTGGCAATGGCGACCGCGCCGCTGGCGACCCAGGCGAAAGTGCCGCTGATCGTGATGGCCGCTGCGACCTCCACCATCACCGCCGCCTCGCCCTACGTGGTGCGCACCTCGCAGGTGCTGCCGCAGCCGGCGGCGGCGATGGCGAAATGGGCGGTGGAGAACGGCATCAAGTCGGCCGTCACCCTGGTGGCCGATTACGGGCCGGGGATCGACGCCGAGACCTGGTTCACGCGGGGGATGAAGGATGGCGGCGGCGAGGTGACGGCGCAGTTGCGCACGCCGCTGATGGCGCCCGATTTCGCCCCGGTGCTGCAACGCGCCGCCGATGCCAAGCCGCAGGCGCTGTTCGCTTTCGTGCCCTCCGGGCAGGGGGCGGCACTGGCCAAGCAGTTCGCCGAGCGCGGGCTCGACAAGTCCGGCATCCGCTTCATCGCGACCGGCGACGTGACCGACGATGACCAGCTGAACGGCATGGGCAACGCGATGCTCGATGTGGTGTCGGCCGGGTTCTACTCGACCGCGCACCCCTCGGACACCAACAAGCGCTTCGTCGCCGCCTTCAAGGCGGCCAACCCCAGCATGCGGCCGAATTTCATGGCGGTGGCGGGGTATGACGGCATGGCGCTGCTCTATTCGGCGCTGCGCAAGACCAAGGGCAATACGGACGGCACGGCACTGGTGGAGGCGATGAAGGGCATGTCCTGGGAGAGCCCGCGCGGGCCGATGATGATCGACCCCGAGACGCGCGACGTGGTGCACAACATCTATATCCGCAAGGTCCAGCG
>CAIYPH010000679.1 GCA_903928045.1 uncultured Rhodospirillales bacterium | reverse complement strand
TGCGCCGCCAGTTCGATCGCGATTTCGCGGCGATGCAGGACTATATCACCGATACCCTCCGCCGCTTCGAGGCCCTGCTTCACGCGATCGCCGACGGCACCCTCGCGCCCGAACGGCCCACCACGCCCGCGCAGCGCCCCCGCCCGAAGCGCGCGCTAACCCGGGCAGCCACGCAGCGCCTCCCCGCGCTCCGGCGCCCCCGCCAGGCCCCGCGCAGCGCCCTCGTACTGCGCATTCCGCCCCCCGCGCGCCGATGGCAGGCTGCGCCATGCCCCCAATTTCCCGAAATTCTGGCGCCCGCACGCCTCGCCTTCGCGAAAAAATCCGTGTGGCGACATGGGCAGAATTGCGCCTTAATGGTTCCGAATTAGAAATAAACTAGCTGAGCCGCCAATCCGGCAGGTGACGGCGCCCCTTCTCCGCGCAATGATGGGCAAAACCCGCCGGAGGAAACCCCATGAACGCCGAACACCCGCGCCCCCTGCTGCGCGACCTCACTTTCACCGAGGCGCCGCGCTGGCACCAGGGCCGCCTGTGGTTCTCCGATTTCTACAGCCACCGCGTCATCGCCGTCGCCCCCGATGGCACGGCCGAGACCATCGTCACCGTCCCCAACCAGCCCTCCGGCCTCGGCTGGCGCCCCGATGGCACCCTGCTCATCGTCTCCATGCTCGACCGCAAACTGCTTCGCCTCGATGGCACCGCCCTCGCCGAAGTCGCCGACCTCTCCGGCCTCGCCGGCGGCCCCTGCAATGACATGGTGGTGGATGCCGCCGGCCGCGCCTTCATCGGCAATTTCGGCTTCGACCGCTACGCCGGCGAATCCGAACGCCCCGCCACCCTCGTCCGCGTCGAACCCGACGGCTCCGTCGCCGCCGCCACCACCGGCCTGATGTTCCCCAACGGAACCGTCATCACCCCCGATGGCAAGCGCCTGATCATCGCCGAAACCATCGGCCAGCGCCTCACCAGCTTCGCCCTCTCGCCGGACGGCCTCCTCTCCGACCGGCAAATCTTCGCCGACCTCAAGGGCCACTTCCCCGACGGCATCTGCCTCGATGCCGAAGGCGCCATCTGGGTGGCGGATGCCCGCGGCCCCGCTCTGCTCCGCGTCCACCAGGGCGGCCACATCAGCCAGCGCATCGCCCTGCCCGAAGGCCGCCACGCCTTCGCCTGCATGCTCGGTGGCGATGACCGCCGCGACCTCTACATCTGCTCCGCCCCCGGTAGTGGACCCGCGGCCGCGGCAAAACGCCAGGCGGGGATCGACGTCGTCCGGGTCAACGTGCCGGGGGAGGGACTGCCATGACCGTCGATATGGGCCTGGCCGAAAAAGTAGCCATCGTCACCGGCGGCGGAGCGGCGGGGGAGGGGATCGGCAATGGCCGCGCCGCCTGCATCCTGCTCGCCCGCGCCGGCGCCAAGGTGCTGGTGGTGGACCGCGACCTCGCACTCGCCGAACGCACCGCCGCGATGATCACCGCCGAGGGCGGTATCGCCGCCGCGGTGTCCTACGACGTCACCGAATCCGCCCAATGCAAGGCAATGGTGGACGACGCCGTCGCCCGCTGGGGCCGCCTCGACCTGCTCGACAACAACGTGGGTATCGGCAGCCGCGGAAGCGTGGTGGAGGAAACCGAGGAGGCCTGGCATCGGGTGATGCGCGTCAACGTCGACAGCATGTTCCTCACCTGCAAACACGCCATCCCCGCCATGATCGCCGGCGGCGGTGGCGCCATCGTCAACGTCTCCTCCATCTCCGCCCTCCGCCCCCGCGGCCTCACCACCTACACCGTCTCAAAAGGCGCGGTCATCGCCCTCACCCAGGCGATGGCGGTCGATCACGGCAAGGACGGCATAAGGGTCAACTGCGTCGCCCCCGGCCCGGTCTACACCCCGATGGTCTACAGCCGAGGCATGTCGGACGCCGCAAGGCGCAACCGCAAAACCGCCTCGGTGCTGGATATCGAGGGCACCGGCTGGGATATCGGCAACGCCGTCCGCTTCCTGCTCTCCGACCACGCCCGCTACATCACCGGCCACACCCTGGTCGTCGATGGCGGCACCACGCTCCGCGCCCCGGAACGCGAGTCACAGGAGCATTAGAGTCAGAACACCAGGGTGGCGGCCCTCAGCGCCAGGGCGAGCAGGACGAGCGAACTCAGCGTGAAGATCGAGAAACGGACCATGATCACGTTCGTCGTCGCCTGCACCACGCTGTGGGCCACCCGCAGCGCAACATAGAGCCAGGCGAGCCCAGCGGCCATCCCGCCGCCGGCGCCGAGTACGGCGAGCGTGATCGCCACCGCATAAAACAGCGTCGGCTGTTCCATCAGGTGGTTGTAGTTGTCCGCCTTCCACTGCACCTCCGGCGGCAGTTTGGAGAGCAGGGCCTTGCCGGCGCGGGGATCGGGCTTGATGCGCGCAGCCTTCATCGCGGGGATGCGGGTGGCATACATCCAGCCCTGCATGACGAAGCTCCACAGCACGAGGGCGATCACGGGGGCGAGGATGGCGGTTTGCATGGGGCGCTCCTGGGCGGCGTTGCGGCGATGGTATGACAGTTTCGCGGATGGGGTAAGCACGTTGCGCTTTGTGCTGGATTCTGCGCAATGATCATGTTATGTTCTCATCCAAATCAGGGGGAGCAATCATGTCCGGCTTCATCGTGCATTCAATTCCCGGCAGCCCGTTCGGCCGCGCCGCGTTGGCCACGCTGGAGGAGAAGGGGGCGGCGTATCGTCTGGCGGTGCCGCCTCCCGGCGGGCTGAAGGCGCCAGAGCATCTGGCGCGCAACCCGTTCGGCCGCATTCCCGTGCTCGAGCACGACGGGTTCCTGCTCTACGAGACCCAGGCGATCCTGCGCTATCTCGACCGTGTCCTGCCCGAACCGGCGCTGACGCCTGCGGATCCACGGATGGCGGCGCGGATGGATCAGGTGATGGGGGTCAATGACTGGTACCTGTTCCAGGGCGTCGGCAATGTCATCGCCTTCCAGCGCGTGGTCGGCCCGCGGCTGATGGGGTTGGTGCCCGATGAGGCGGCGATCGCCGCGGCGATGCCGCTCGCGCATATGGTGGTGGACGAGC
>CAIYPH010000678.1 GCA_903928045.1 uncultured Rhodospirillales bacterium | reverse complement strand
GCCGCCTTGACCATCGTTCCAACCCGCCCTGCGATGAAACGCAGCATCTACGGGACAGCCGCGAATCGGGGCTAGATCAGGCTGAATTGAAATGAGGGGATTCGTGAGATCTGTGGGTGTTCAATCAGCAGATCCGCGGCGTCGTCGAGGTCGCGGTGGTGCACTGTACATATATAGTGCGCGCGGACGTGATCCCCATGCTGACCTATAGTGACGGCAGTGGCCGGCACGAATACGTGGTGTTCTCCGATAGCGCCCGGCGCGCTGGTGTTGCGCAGTACATCGATAACCGTGAGGTATATGGATACGTCACGTTCGACGACGATAGCGCGGCGGCCGAGCGGCTGCTTGGCGACGCAATTCCAACTGGCTCAGGCTGACCGGCGGTCGCCGCGCATGTTGGCGCCGTAGGCCTGTTCATCCGGCGTCAGCGCCCGACGGCGGAGAACGACGCGCATTTCATCGATGGCGCGTGGCGTGCGGCGGATATCATCCTCTGGCATGCCTTGGTCGCGCAGCGCGGTGCCGATGGGGGAGGCGATGAAGTCCTGCGACACCAGGTCGAACCTGGCCTCGGACCAGCCGAGGTACCAGTACCAGTCGGTGTAGTACCACCAGCTCCGCTCGTTGAAGGCACGCACATGGGTCGGGTCCTGCCAGGCCCCGTAGGAGAGGTCATAGGGCACGGCGATGTAGACCAGCCCGCCATCGGCCAGCAGATCGAGGCAGTTGGTCATCGCGGTGACGAGATCGGCCAGGTGTTCGAGCACATAGTTGATGGTGATGGCGGCGAAGGAGCACCGCGGCAGGCGGACGCGCCCGAAGCGGCCGGTGGCGAAGTCGCGCTCGAACAGGTCGGGCGCGGTGATGTCGGCGACGATGTCGGGGTGCCAGCGCGCGTCGATGTCAATGTTGAGGGCGTTGATGTCGAAGCTCTTGCCGCTGCCGATGACGAGGGCCTCGGGGAGGACGGGGGGCAGCGCCGGCGGCAGGGCGGGGGGGAGCCACGCGGCAGGCAGCGCGCGGGCGAGGGCTGCGGCGGCGTCGCGCGACGAGAAGGCGAGATAGCCACGATCGGCCAGCGCCCGACGGGCAGAGGCATCGGCGATGAGGGCCACGGCGGTGGCGGCCAGATCCCCATACGGCACGCAGGCGAGGCCGGGCGCGAGGTCGGCGTCGACGGTTTCGCCGGGATTGACCTCGGTCAGCACCGCCCTTCGGTTGGCCATTGGGTAGCCGACGCGCAGGACCTCGAAATGGCCGGGTTCATAGAAGTGCACGTTCAGCACCAATCTGGCGCGGGCGAGCAGCGCATCGCGCGCGGCGCCATAGACGCCGAATACGGCCTCCACCCGCAATCCGGCCGCGCGCATGGCGTCGATCACCACCTGCCGGCGGGGGTTCATCGAGCCGTAGAACAGGACGTCGATATCCTCGGCGGACGCGGCGAGGCGGGACATCTCGGGGACGTGGCCAAGCGGGACGTGGCGCACCGGCGCGCCGGTCAGTACGGCGAGCTTGGCCGCGTTGTCGGCGCTGTAGTCCCACATCATGTGTCGGCGGAGGAGGTCGAGATACGCTTGGTCGATGTGGTCGGACGTGGTGTGCTCGGTGTTGTAGATGATGGTGTCATCCCGCATTGCGGCTGCACCGCCTGGAAAGTGGCGCAGCAAGTGTGCCCCGAACAGGATGCAGCGGGGCCCGATGGCGGCGGGGGAGAAGCCGAGGCGAACCGCATGTCCGGCGCGGCTGAGGGCGAAGCGAACGGAGAAGGCGAGGTCCTCGAATGCGCCGCTGTGAGGGAAATGCGGCAGGCGGAGGCTTACGAGGGTGATGGGCTGGTATGTGCCCTGTGAGTCGACTGCTGTACCCATGGTGCTTCCTGGCGGCCCGGTGCGGACCTCCGATGGCATCGCCGATCTCGCCAGGCCAAGTCAATCACTTCGGGCGGTGGTTGCACCCCATCTGGCCGCCGTGTGCACGGTTTTAAGATTGACGCAGGGAATCGCGGCGCGGTATGTCAAGGAAGATTAAATCTTGAGACAAAATGTCGTAAAGAATCTCTTTCGTGAGCGCGCAGGGGTAAGATATTTGCTTCAAATTTCTGTGATGTTCGATGGATGATCGATTGACACCGTAAATGATACAGTGTGGGCCGGAATCTTGCGGATTGGCCAAGCTTTTGGCTGCCGCTGGTAGGATGAGCTTTCCGGGAAGCCGGACGGTTGCCGGCCCTGCTTGCGCTGCGCGTGGTGCTCGTTCGGCGCGTATTGCCCGACCCGTTGGCACTGCCTGATGGCTACCAATACCTTCACCATCAGCGGCGCGTTTTCCAACGTAAGCTTCTATATGACGTCGCTGTGGAGCAGCGGCTTGCCGGTTGCCGGCCAGAACCTGGTTTTCGCGGTTACCGGTATCGATTACGGCGTGTATATTGCCGATATTCAGTCGAATTTCGCTAATCCGTACCTGATTGAAGGGACGGGGACGGTTTCCTGGACGATGCCCAACGCGGTTGCGGGGCAGGATCCGTTCGAGCTCTGGAACCAGTCGCAGATCTGGATCAACACCGCGACGGCCAATTATACGGCGGTGGGGTCCGGTTCGTTCACATTGCAAGAATATTCATCGACCCCCGCGACCGCCAATTCGGGGTTTGTAAACGACGGCGCCGTCGATATTATGGGCGGGACGGCGACGATTACTAATACTGGAGTGATGGGTAACGGGCGGATTGATCTTTTCAATAATACGACACTTTCGATCACTGGATTTGTCGGCGGTGGCCAGAAGATAAACTTCATGGGTACTGCGGAATTATTGACGCTGAATACTCCGAAATATTTTACTGGTAATATTAATAGTTTCCAGGCTGGCGATACGATTGACCTGATTGGCGTGACTGGCACGACGGTCACGGTCGACAATAGACTTGTTGCGAAAGTCTGCGGCCTAATTTGACCACCAGTTGGTGGCTCCGGGCCAATCTGTCGGCCTCATCAGAGTGGCATGAACCCCGCTTCGATGTTCACCAGTCCCGCGATGATCGACGTTTTGGTGTGATGG
>CAIYPH010000677.1 GCA_903928045.1 uncultured Rhodospirillales bacterium | reverse complement strand
GCGCGGCTGACGTAGAAGGCGCCGTAGAGATGCACCTTCACCACCGCGTCGAACTCTTCGGGGGTCATGCGGTGGAAGATGGTGTCACGCAGGATGCCCGCGTTGTTCACCACGATGTCGATCTTGCCGAAGCTGTCGACGGCGGTCTTCACCATGCGCTGCGCGGCATCCCAGTCCGCCACGCTGTCGCCGTTGGCGACCGCGGTGCCCTGACCATGCTTGCTGTTGATTTCGGCGACGACCTGCTGCGCCTTGGTCTGATCGTTACCGCTGCCGTCCACCGCGGCGCCGAGGTCGTTCACCACCACCTGGGCGCCGTTTTCGGCCATCACCAACGCAATGGCGCGGCCAATGCCGCCGCCGGCGCCGGTGACGAGGGCAACTTTGCCTTCGAGCATTTTCTTGGTCACGTCGTGTCTCCTGTTAACGCGGTTTTAGTTCGGAATTGTGCTGGCCGAGCTTCGGTGAGTCGGTGCGCGGGTGGGGGCGCTGGCGATCGAAGGAGATCGGCAGGCCGATGATCTTGAGGTCGGTGCCCGGCAGGTCACGCACCATGTCCATCGCGGCGAGCTGCGGGCTGTTGGCGACCTCGCCAATGTCGTTCACTGGCGCACATGGCACGCCGACGCTCTCGATCAGCGCCATCCAATAGTCGCGCGGCTTTTGCGACAGCTCGGCATCCATCAGCGCGACCAGCGCGGCACGGTTATCAGCCCGCTTGCGGCCGTTCTCGAAGCGGGGGTCGGTGGACCATTCGGGATGGCCCATCACCTTGGCGAGCTTGACGAACAGCCGGTCATTCCCGGCGGCGATGCAGATCGGCCGGTCCGCGGTTTCGAAGGTCTGGTAGGGCGTCAGCAGGTTGGAGGCGGTGCCGGTGCGCACCGGCAGATTGCCGCTCAGCATGTAGCCGTTGACCGAGCCTTCGACGAGGGCGACGGCGCTTTCGAAGAGCGAGGTATCCACCACGCAGCCCTTGCCGGTGCTGTGGCGCTGCTGGAGGCCGGCGAGCGCGCCGATGACGCACCACATGCCCGTGGTCTTGTCGTTCACCGCCGCACCCGCGAAGGTCGGCGGGTCGCTGGCGCGGCCGGTCAGCGTCATCAGCCCGCCATAGGCTTGCAGCAGCGGGTCGAAACCGGGGGCGAGGCGCAGCGGCCCCTGGTAGCCGAAGGCCCAGATGGAGCAGTAGATCAGGCGGGGATTGACGGCGAGCAGGTCCCCCGGCGCGATGCCGAACTTTTCCACCAGCCCCGGCCGCAGGTTCTGGATGACGATATCGGCATCCGCGACCATGGTTTTCAGCCGCGCCACCTCCTCGGCATCGGTGATGTCGATGGTGACCGACTTCTTGTTGCGGTTCTGCGCGTGGAAGAACAGCGCGTCGCCCTCGATGAAGGGAGGGCCCCACAGGCGGGCATCGTCGCCGCCATCGGGCTTCTCGATCTTGATCACCTCGGCGCCCATGTCGCCGAGGATGGAACCGGCGAGCGGGCCGGCCAGCGCCTGGCCGATCTCGATCACCTTGATGCCGTCGAGGGGGCCGGCCATGAGCTCAGCCCTCCAGGTTCAGGCGATAGACCCGCGCGGCAGTGCCACGGAACAGCGCGTCCTTCTCGGAGGCCGAGGCGCCGGCAGCCAGTTTCTTGCAGGCGTTCCAGAACACCGGATACGAGTAGGAGCCCTTGTCGACCGGGAAGTTGCTTTCGAACATGCAGCGCTCGGCGCCGAAGGCGGTGATGCAGGTGTCGATATAGGGCTTCCATGCCGCCACCAGCATGTCCGAGGAAGGTGCCTTGGCGGCGTGCTCGAAGCCGAAGCCGTTGATGCGCATGCCGATGCCGCCGAGCTTCACCGAGACATTGGGGCAGGCGGCGAGCTTCTTGATGGAGGCGGCCCAGCCCGGGAACACCTCCGCATGCTTGCCAGCGAAGCGCCCGATGCCGAGTGGCCCGCCGACATGGTTGAGGATGATGGACGTGCCCGGGAAGGCGCGCGCGAGGTCAGTCACCTCGTCGATCTGCGGATGGTAGAGCCAGGCATCGAAGGAGAGGCCGTTGGGCGCCAGCTTGGCGAAGCCCTCGCGGAATTTCGCGTCGGCCAGCAGGCCGGAGGGGGCGGGGTTGCCGGGGTTGAGCAGGCTGTCGTCGGAATCCCAGGCGACGATGTGGCGAATACCGCGGAACCGATCGCCACCGGCGCGGATATGCGCATGCAGTACCCGCTCCACCCCGGCACCGAGGCGCAGATTGGCGTGGCCGACGATGCCGGCGCAGACGAGATGCGGCCCGTAGACGCCCGAGGCGCCAAGGGCAGCAGTGCCGTTGACGAACTCGGTCTCGCCGACCGGCCTGAGATCCTCGTCGCCGCCGGCGCGATGGAAGGCGCGGGCCTGGACGTAGACGGTGGCGATGACGTTGTGGCCACTCTTCACGTCGGCGAACAAATCATCGGGCATGTAGCGCCAGGTCGGCCGGTCCCAAAGGTGATGGTGGGGGTCGACGATGGGCAGATCGGGTTCGAGGATCGCCTCGTGATGGGTATCGAGCCAGTCCTCGCGGACGGGGAGATAGGGGCTCGCGGCCTGCTGCGTCGTGCTCATCGGTTCCGTTCCTCCGTGGCCGCGTTGATGCGTCCTTGCTGGGGCGTAGCGTGTGCGGGGGTGGCGGGCCGGTCAAGTGGTTCAGTGATATTGCTCAAGGTCGACCAGGGTTGCGTTGTCGCCGTCCCAGCCGAAGGTGATGCGCCAGGGGCCGTTCATGCTGATCGCATAGCGCTGCGGCTTGCCGCGCAGGGAGTGGAAATTGAAGCCGGGGAGATTGAGGTCCTCCGGCCGGTGTGCGGCGTCCAGCGCATCGAGACGCCGGCGGATGCGGGCCATTTGATCCTGCCGGATCTTCGCGCCATCACCGGTGGACCAGAATTTTTCCAGTTCCTTGCTGCGGAACGATGTGATCATGCGCTGATCTAATGAGGGTCGCGGCAATGTGTCAATTGATACTTGACATTTCGACCGCTCAGGTTGACTTTGACAACCATGGAGACCTTAGCCATGCCCAATACCGAGATTGGCCGCGTTTCCCCGTGGCCACCGACCCACCCCGGCGAAATCCTGCGCGAGGATGTGCTGCCCGAACTGCGGCTCACCGTGACTGACGCGGCGGTGAAGCTTGGCGTCTCCCGCCAGACGCTGCATCGTATCCTGAGTGGCGAGGCGGCGGTGACGGCGGAGATGGCCGTGCGCCTCGGTAAGCTCTGCGGCAACGGGCCGCGCTTGTGGCTCAACATGCAACAGGCGCGCGATCTGTGGCACGCCGAGCGGGCGCTGGCCGATCAGGTCGCGGCCATCCCGAACCTGCGCGCGGTTTAGCCGATCATCTCCAACAGCATCGCGTTGAACGCCTCGGCCGCCTCGTAGGCCACCCAGTGTCCGGCGCCTTCAATCACCCGGAAGTCGATATCGGGCCGCACGCTCATCAGGCGTTCCCGTCGCGCGGCGAGGGTGGGGGAAGCCGTCACGTCCCCACTGCCCCAGATGCCGTTCAGCTTGCCACGATAGACCTGGATCGCATCCAGGAGCGCCGTGGTGGAGGCGAATTGCGGGCTCTTCATCCGCGTTGCCCGCGTGCAGACCTCCTGGATGGCGAGTGCCAGCGCGTCGATGCGCGCGGGGGCGGCGATCATCAGGCGGCGCAGGTTCTCGCGATGGGCGGCCACGCGTTCCTCGCCGGCCAGCGCCCGCACCTTCACCAGCCCCACCGAATGGCGCGGGAAGCCCATGGCGCCGGCGCCGACGATGGTGAGCGAGCGCACCTGGTCGAGATGCACGGCGGCCACCTGGCTCGAGACCATGCCGCCGAAGGAGAAGCCGCAGAGGTCGTAGCGCTCATCACCCAGCACGGCGCCGACGCCGTCAGCGACGATCTGGCCGACGGATTGCGCGGTGTAGGGATCGGGCGGCGAAGCGCTGTCGCCGAGGCCGGGCAGGTCCGGCACGATCACCCGGCGGCGTTGCGACAGGACAGGGATGTTGCGCCCCCAATGGCGCCAGGAACCGGAGCCGCCATGCAGAAGCACCAGCGCCGGTCCCTCGCCCCAGGCGCGCAGCACCATGTGGCCCTCGCCGCAGGGGGTGGCGAAATGCTCGGCCGCCGCTTCCAGTTCGGGGAAGGGCTCGTCCGCCGCCGGCACCGGGCGCATGCCCAGCCGCAGATCCATTTTCCTGCCGATGTCCAAGGCTAGGCTCCTCGTTACGTCACGGCCAGATTGCATCGGCCGCGCGCCGAGGCAAGCGCGTGCGCTGCAATGGTCCCCCCGGATCAGCGTTGGACGCGGGTGCCCGGCGAGACGCGGTTGACGTCGTAGGGCTCCTCGGTGAGCCGTTCGGCATCCCACATCGAGCGCTCGGCGGCGAAGAAATCGCCGTCATAGACATGAATGGCGCCGCTGATGCGCTGCACCGGGTTGATGACGGAGTGGATGATGTCACGGCCGAGGACGCACACATCGCCGCTCCCGATCGCCTTGCCGCCGGCCGCCTCGATCTGAAAGCGCTCGGGGTTCGGCACCCTGCGCCAGAACACGTTGTCTTCCCGCCCGTCATACATGCCGATCACGGCTGAGAGCAGGTGGTTGTGCGGCAGGGTCATCTGGCCGGGCGCCCATTTGATGTTGAGCACCGTGAGGTCTGGCCCATGATACAGCACCTGCGCCCCCGCCTCCGCCGGCGTGCCGATGGCGCGGTAGAGCGACGTGGTATCGCTGATGGCACGGGCGACAATCGCCTGCATCGCCTGGCGGGATCGCTCGGTGGCGGAGGCGCGAAGGTCGGCGATGAATTGGTCGAGATCGAACATGATCCTGTCTCCCACAACGCCCAAGCGGTAGCGCCGGCGGTTTCGCCCTGTCAATCATCCCGTGCTTGACAGTCTCCAGGCCGCCCCGCAGCGTTCCGCCCGGAAACGCCGCATGGAGAGACCAGAATGGCCCGCCTCGACTATATCGACCGCGAAAACCTGCCGCCCGAGCATCAGGACCTGCTGAAGCGCAATATCAACCTGTTCCGCCTCCTGGTGCACAGCCCCAACGCGGCGCGCGCCTTCAGCGGTCTCGGCGGCTATATTCGCTACGGCTCCAAGCTCGATCCGCGGCTGCGCGAACTCGCCATCCTGCAAGTCGGCTGGTGCGCCCGCTCGCCCTATGAATGGTCCCACCACGTCAAGATCGGCTATGATTTCGGGGTGACGGACGCCGATATCGCCGCCCTCATCGCCGATACTGCCGGCGAGGCGACCACCCTCGCCCCGCTCGATCGCCTGGTGCTGCGGGCTGCGCGCGAGGCCCATGTGGGGCCGGGTGTCGGCGAGGGTACCTTCCAGGCGCTGCTGTCGGAACTCGGCAGCGAGTGCCTGACGGACTTGGTGATCACCATCTCCTTCTACTGCGCGGTGGTGCGCATCCTCGCTTCCATGCAGATTGACGTGGAGCCGAGCTACATGCCGTACTTGGAGAAATACCCGCTTCCGGCCGCGTAATTGCGGCAATCGGGTGGGCTGAGGTTCAGCCCATCCCCTCCGGCGGATCGCAGGCCACCGTGCGCATGCCGGCGGGGACCAGGATTTCCAGCAAATCCATCTCCTCGGAGGTGGCGGTCTCGTTGTGGCGCATGCCGCCGGGGATCATCAGCGAGTCGCCGGCGTTCACCCGCAGCTTGCGGCCATCTTCGAACTCGAGATCGACCCAGCCCTTGATCATATAGAGGAACTGGCGATCGCATTCATGGTAGTGCCAGCCAGTCGGCTTGCTCAGCCCCTGCGTCGATTTCATCACCTGCGCCTTCATCGCGCCGCTGGTGGCATCTTCCACCCCGAGATCGAAATAGGTGAAGAAGGCGCGCCGCCCCGGGATCGTCTTCGCGGTTTCGGGCGTGACGTGGACGAGGGTCTCGGACGGCTTGCTCGGTGCGTCGTTCATTCGAACCTCCCTGGACATTTGGGAATTGGCGTTTGGCAGCGGGCAAGCCCTTGCCCGCATGCGTGCGCCGCAGCATAGTCGGGCGACCAAGAGGTGGCCATGCGATATTCTGGATTCCGGCTTCTGAGCGAAGCCCTGCGCGGCAACACGGGCTGGACGCCTGCCTGGCGGGACCCGCCACCGAAAAAATCCTACGATGTGATCGTCATCGGCGGCGGCGGGCATGGGCTGGCCACGGCCTATTACCTCGCTAGGGAACACGGCATCACCAATGTCGCGGTGCTGGAGAAGGGCCCGATCGGGCTCGGCAACACCGGGCGCAACACCACCATCGTGCGCTCCAACTACCTGCTGCCGCAGAACCACCATTTCTACGAGCACTCGCTGAAGCTGTGGGAGGGCCTGGAGCAGGACCTCAACTACAACGCGATGATGAGCCAGCGCGGCGTGTTCAACATCTTTCATACCGAGGGCGCGAAGAACGCCTCGGTGCGGCGCGGCAACGCGATGCGCCTCAGCGGGATCGACGCCGAACTGCTCGACAAGGAGCAGATTCGGTCGATGTGTCCGCTCATCGATGTCGATAACGGGCGCTTTCCGGTGCTGGGCGGCCTGCTGCAACGCCGTGGCGGCACTGCCCGGCATGATGCGGTGGCCTGGGGTTTCGCCCGCGCGGCGGATCAACGCGGCGTCGATATCATCCAGCATTGCGAAGTCACCGGCATCGATGTCGAGGGCGGCGCGGTGGTCGGCGTGCAGCCCACGCGCGGCCCGATCAAGGCCAGGAAGATCGGCCTCGCGCTGGCCGGCAATACCTCGCGCCTCGCCCAGATGGCCGGGCTCGCCGTTCCGATCG
>CAIYPH010000676.1 GCA_903928045.1 uncultured Rhodospirillales bacterium | reverse complement strand
GGGCCGCACCGTCGGGCTGATTGGCTACGGCGCCATCCCGCAGCACCTCGCCCCCATCCTCGCCGCCATGGGCTGCAAGCTGCTCTACACCGCCCGCTCACCCAAGCCCGGCGCCCTCGCCACCTACGTCGACCGCGACACGCTGCTCGCCCGGTCCGACATCGTCTCGCTCCACATCCCCCTCACCCCCGAGACCGATCGCTGCATCGACGCCGCCGCCATCGCGCGGATGAAACCGGGCGCCATCCTCGTCAACACCGCCCGCGGCGGCCTCGTCGACCAGGCCGCCCTCACCGCCGCGCTCGCCGCCGGCCACCTCGCCGCCGCCGGGCTCGATGTCTTCGTGCACGAACCGGCCGACCCCGCCGACCCGCTCTTCGCGCTCGACAACGTCGTCGTCGCCCCGCACGTCGCCTGGGTCACCACCGGCACCTTCGAGCGCAGCTTCGCCACCGCCGCCGAGAATTGCCGCCGTCTCGCCGCGGGGGAACCCCTGCTGAACCGGGTCGCGTGACCGTCTTCCGCCTCCTGGCGGACGACCTCACCGGCGCGCTCGACAGCGCCGCCCGCTTCGTGCCCCGCTTCGGCCCGATCCCGGTCTCCTGGCGCCGCTCCACCGAAACTGCGGCCGCCGCCTACTCCAGCGAAACCCGAGACCTCGCCGACCCCTCCCCCGCCATGGCGCGCTGGGCCCCCTATCTGCGCGGCGCCGACCTCACCTTCAAGAAGATCGACTCCCTCCTGCGCGGTCACGTCGCCGCCGAAATCGTCGCCTGCATCCGCCACGCCGGCTTCGCCCACGCCATCATCGCCCCCGCCTTCCCCTTCCAGGGCCGCATCACCAGCGGCGGCCGGCAATACGCCCATGGCCGCGACGTCGGCGTCGATCTCGCGCGGGATTTCGCCGAACACGGCGTCCTCCTCAGCCACTGCCGCCCCGGTGACGCCCCCTCGCCCGGCATCAGCCTGTGGGACGCGGTGGACGAAGGCGACCTCGACGCCATCGTCGCCGCCGGCCGCCACCTCCGCGGCCCCATCCTGTGGTGCGGCACCGGCGGCCTCGCCGCGGCGCTGGCCGGCCGGCAACCCGTCCCCTGCCCCGCCCTCCGCCCGCCCATCCTCGCCCTCATCGGCTCCAACCACCCCGCCAGCCTGGCTCAGTTCGCCGAATGCCGCGACACCTTCACCCTGCTCGGCCCCGAAGGCGCCCGCGCCATGGCCCGCATGGTCGCCCGCCGCTCCGTCGCCATCGCCGCCGAAGTGCCCGACGGCACCCCCCGCGAAGCCGCCGCCGACGCCATCGCCGCCACCTTCAGCGCGCTCGCCTTTTCGATCCCCACCCCCGGCACCCTCGCCGTCACCGGCGGCGAAACCCTCCGCCGCCTGTGCGACGCGCTCGGCACCAGCCACCTCACCGTGATGGGCGAACTCCAGCCCGGCGTGCCGATCTCCTCCATGGAGGGTGGCATCTGGGACGGCGCCATGGTGCTATCCAAATCCGGCGCCTTCGGCCGCCCCGACTTCCTCGCCCGCCTCCTCGCCTGACCCGCCTCCTCGCCTGACCCGCCGCCTCGCCTGACCCGCCGCCTCGCCTGACCTCAGGAGAACCCCATGCCGCCATGCCTCGCCGTCACCATGGGTGACCCCGCCGGGATCTCCGCCGAAATCATCGTCAAGGCCGCCGCCCGCCTGGCCCCCCGCCTCGCCGCCGGGGACCTCCGCCTGCGCATCATCGGCCACCGCTCCGCACTCCGCGCCGCCGAAACCCTCCTCGGCACCGCCGCCATCCCCGAGGACGACACCGCCCCCCTCAGCCTCATCCCAGCCGGCGAGGAACGCGCCCCCATCCCCCTCGGCCACATCAGCGCCGAAGCCGGCCGCTTCGCCTACCTCGCCGTCGAACGCGCGGTCCACCTCGCCCAGTCCGGCGCCATCCAAGCCATCGTCACCGCCCCGCTCAACAAGGAAGCCCTCAACCTCGCCGGCCACCATTTCGCCGGCCATACCGACATGCTCGCCGCCCTCACCGGCACCAAATCCTCCGTCATGATGCTCGCCCACGGCAACATGCGCGTCAGCCACGTCACCACCCACGTCGCCCTCGAAAAAGTCCCCGCCCTCCTCACCGAACCCCGCCTCCGCCGCACCATCGACCTCACCCAGGCCGCCCTCCTCCGCCTCGGCATCCCCCGCCCCCACATCGCCGTCGCCGCGCTGAACCCCCACGCCGGCGAAGGCGGCCTCTTCGGCCGCGAAGACATCGACATCACCACCCCCGCCATCGCCCGCTGCAACGCCGACGGCCTCCACGTCTCCGGCCCCGTCCCCGGCGATACCGTCTTCGTCAAACTCCGCGCCGGGCACTACGACGCCGTGATCGCCATGTACCACGACCAAGGCCACATCCCCGTCAAACTCCTCGGCTTCAACATCAACCCCGCCACCGGAACCTTCGAAGCCCTCTCCGGCGTCAACATCACCCTCGGCCTCCCCGTCATCCGAACCTCCGTCGACCACGGAACCGCCTTCGATATCGCCGGCCGCGGCATCGCCAACGCCGACTCCATGCTCGAAGCCATCGACTACGCCCTCATGCTCGCCGCGGGCGGCTGAGCGAGCTCGCAATGGAAGGAAGGCCAGGGGCGCTGCCCCTGGACCCCGCTGGGGGATGATCCCCCAGACCCACAATCATTTAAGTGGGTTGGGCGTGAGGGAGGGGGGCCAGCTCAGTGGTTGGCACCACGGAGTAGGCCCCCCTCCCTCACGCCCAACCAATCCTTCAAAGGGTTGAGGTCCAGGGGCTCGGCCCCTGGCGGGGGTCAAGGGGGCAGCGCCCCCTTGCCTTCCCTTCCCTGCGAGATGCGCTCAGCGCACCGCGAGGAGTTCGACGTCGAACACGAGGGTGGCGTTGGGTGGGATCACGCCGCCGGCGCCGCGGGCGCCGTAGCCGAGTTCGGGCGGGATGATGAGGGTGCGTTGGCCGCCGACTTTCATCCCGGCGACGCCCTGGTCCCACCCGGCGATCACCATGCCGGCGCCGAGGTTGAACTGGAAGGGGTCGTTACGGTCGCGGGAGCTATCGAATTTGCGGCCTTTGTTGTCGGGGGCGGCGGTGTCGAACAGCCATCCGGTGTAGTGCACGGAGACGGTTTTGCCGGCGACGGCTTCGGCGCCGGTGCCGATGGTGTGGTCGATCATTTTGGGTCCTTAGACGGGTTTTGAGGCGGGCGGACCCTACTAGCCCATCCCTGCCTTGCGCAACTCCGGTTCGCCACGGCGCGTGGCGGCGGCTATGGTGGCGGGACAGGCAGAACGGTCGTCCGGGAACCACACACCATGAGCATGCCCCGCGCGGAAATCCGCATTCTCGGCTCGATCTGCGCCGCCCATCTGGTCAGCCATTTCCACATGCTGGTGTTGCCGCCGCTGTTTCCCCTGTTGAAGGTGCAGCTCGGCCTTGGCTTCGTCGAGCTTGGGTTCGCGCTGACGGTCTATAACGTGGTGTCGGCCCTGGTGCAGGCGCCGATGGGCTATGCGGTGGACCGGTTCGGCGCCAGGCGGGTGCTGATTGCGGGCCTGCTGCTGGGCGGCCTGGCCTATCTCGCGATTGCCGCGCTGCCGGGCTACCCGACATTGCTGGTCGCCTCGGCCATGCTCGGCATCGCCAATGCGGTGTATCACCCCTGCGATTACGCGATGCTGTCCGCCGGCATTGGCGAGGCGCGGATGGGCCGCGCCTTCTCGATCCATACGTTTGCCGGCTATCTCGGTGGCGCGCTGGCGCCGGGCTGCACCTTGCTGGCCGCGAGCCTCGGCGGGCTGCCGGCCGCCCTGATATTCGCCGGCGTGCTCGGCCCGCTGGCCGCCCTGCCGCTGCTCGCGATTGCCGCCCCAGCTCCCTCGATGGCCCGCGCGCGGGCTGGGCGTGTCGACAACCGGGCCTTGCTCACCCCGGCGGTGTTGTCGCTCGTGCTGTTCTTCACCGTGCTCGCGCTTTCGATGGGCGGGCTGCAAAGCTTCTCGGTGGTCGCCCTCAACGCCGCCTTCGCCGTCCCGCTCGGCATCGGCAACACGGCGCTGACGGTGATGCTGGCCGCGAGTGCGCTCGGCGTGCTCGCCGGCGGCGTCATCGCCGACCGCACCGCCCGCCACGGCGATGTCGCGGCGCTCGGCTTCGGGCTCACCGGCGCGCTGGTGGCCGTGGTCGGCTTCGTCGCCCTGCCCTCCTTCGCGCTGATTGGCCTGATGGGTCTCGCCGGCTTCCTCTCCGGCATGATCATGCCCTCGCGGGACATGCTGGTCCGCGCCGCCGCCCCGCCGGGCGCGGAGGGCCGCGTGTTCGGCATTGTCTCGACCGGCTTCAACATTGGCGGCGTGGTGGGCCCGCTGCTGTTCGGCTGGATCATGGACAACGCCGACCCCCGGCTGATTTTCGCCGCCTCGGTGGTTTTCATGCTGTCCACCTCGGCCATGGCGCTGGCGAGCGAGCGCCGCTCGCGCGGCAACCGGGCCTTGCGCGCCGCGGCGGAGTGAGGCGCGGCGGGTCACGATCCGAAAAAACGGCGTGAATAGGCACTTTAACGAATTTTATCATAAAAAACACTTGTGTTTCGGCGTGGATTGGAGCATATTGTCTCCATCACCACGGAGCCACCATGTCCCCTTCCTCCCATCCCGCACCGGACGCAGCGTCCGCCATCGCGCAGGCGATCGGCGCGATTCTGTACGCCATGCTGGATGCGCTGTTCGGGGATATTTCGGGCCTGGCGCCGCGCCATCCCGTGCGGCGCATGCATGCGCGCACCCGCACCCATATCGATCGCTACGTCGCCGCTCTCACCGCCGCCTTGCGATCACCGGCCGAGGAGACGTCAGCGGACGCCCCGGTTGCGAACGCCACACCCGCGCCCGCCGGCACTCCGTTGGCGCGACCGGAATCACGCCGTCATCCTGCCGTTCCCCCGTTCGGCGCCGCGCGCCCCACCTCCGCCACGGCGCGAAAAACCCGCCTGGCACCCCGCTCATTCGCGCGCCTATATTGTTACGATATCAAAATAAACAGCGGATCAGCGGAGGTCCCGGCCCCTACATCTCGACAACCACGTAATCCTGCTCCACCGACACCGCAACGGTTTCCGCCACCAGCGGCCCCTTGGCCAACTCCTCGCCGGGCTCCACGGAGACGTTGTACATACGGGCCTGCATGCTCTCGGGGTCACACCAGGACTGCCCGGTGCGGATATCGAACTCCCAGCAGTGCCAGGGACAGCGGATCATCTCCCCGGCCTCGCCGAGCTTGTAGTCGCCCGGCCCGTCCGAGATCAGGCGGCTGACCACCTCGCCCTCGCACAGCACCGCGCCCTGGTGCGGGCAGCGGTTGATGAGGGCGAAGAATTCGCCGCCGAGGTTGAACACGCCGATGGAGCGGCCCCGCACGGTGACGATCTTGCGGCCGCCGGGGGGAATCTCGGCGACCGATGCGACAACGTGTTTGCTCATGAGAGTCGGTACAGGGCCTTGGCGTTGTCGCGGTAGATCATCCGCGCCCAGTCATCGGGGAGCTTCACCTTGAAGGCGTAGCGCGGGTCGTCCTGGTCCCAATGGGGATAGTCCGTCGAGAACATGATGCGGTCCGGGCCGATCTGCTCGATGAGGCCGAGCATGTCGGAGGCGACGGGGGGTTCCTCGATCGGCTG
>CAIYPH010000675.1 GCA_903928045.1 uncultured Rhodospirillales bacterium | reverse complement strand
TTTGCTCCTTTTTTTCCAAAAAAGGAGTGCTTCCTTCCACTTGCCTTACCTTCACTTCGTTTTTCGGGTTCTCAAGTGGATTGGGTATTGGTTCTTTTTGTTCACAAAAAGAACACCCTTACTTCCGCACCCTCATCATCGCCACCGCACTGACCGCCGATGCCGACAGCATCGCCGCGAGGCAGCAGCGCCAGGCCGTCACGCTGCCCGTACCGCCGCCGGCGGCCAGCACCACGCCGCAGACCCAGGCACCGATGAAGCTGCCGGCGTTGGTCAGCGTCACCTGCACCGCCAGCACCGCGCCCCGCGCCGAGGGCGCCACCTGGGCCATGATGCCGACCGGCAGCGAGCCGGCATCCGAGAAGCCGGCGCATTGATAGGCGAGCGACAGGAGGAAGACCGCCCAGAGCGGCAGATCGAGCCCGGCAATCAACACCAGCCCGGCGACCACCGAGGAAAAGGCGGCCATGGCGATCACCCGCTCGCGCCGGCCCCGCCTTGCCGCGGCCTCGGCGCGGGCCGCCACCCAGGCGGCGACCGGCATGCCGAGTGGACCGGCGAGCGCCGAGAGCAGGGCGAAATCCACCGCCAGCCCCCATTCATTGCCAGGCCGCCCGGAGCTGAATACCAGCAGCGCGATCCACCACACCCGGAAGGCCATGGCCTCCCAGGCATTCCCCGCGCTCGCCAGCGAATAGAGCAGCACCGTGCGGTTGCGCACCACCACCCGCAGATTGGCCAGCAACGCCGCGACCCCGCCCGGCCGTCCTTCCCGCCCGCCCATCAGCCCGCCAACGCCGACCAGCGCGACGCAGCAGGCGACCGCGGCGCCGAGGAAGGCGTCGTTCCAGCCGCCGGCCATGCGCAGCAGCGCCGCCGAAGCGAAGGAGGCCGAGGTGCCGAGCGTGAGGCAGGAGGTGTAGAGCGAAATCGCCCGCCCCCGGTTCGCCTCGGGCATCGCGGCGCCGAGCAGCGTCATGCCGGGGATGTAGGTCCCGGCCATGCACAGCCCCGACAGCACCCGCGCGGCAAGCAGCGCCCCGTAGCTGCCATCCAGCCAGGGGAAGCACAACCCGCCGGCCACCCCCGCGGCGCAGCCGGCGAGATAGATGCGCTTGGGGTCGATCATATCGGTCAACACCGAGCAGATCGGCGATGCGATGGCGTAGGAGAGGAAGAAGATGCCGCCGGCGAACCCGGCCTGGGAGGGCGTCAGGCCGAGGTCATGGATGATCGAGGGCAGCACCGCCCCATAATTCGAGAAGCCGATCATGTTCAGCATCAGCGCCACGCACATCACGGGGATGGCGCGGCGTGTGGCGGGCACGCTCACGCGGCCGGCCGCCCCTCCTCGCGGTAGAGCCCGAGTGCCTCGATCACCGGCAGGTCATTGAACTGGAACAGCACCGCATCCTCGCTCGCCGACCCGTTGGCGTGTTCATGCCAGGCCCAGGAGGGCACGCAGAAAATATCGCGCTCCGACCACTCGAAACGCTGGCCGCCGATCACCGAATGGCCGTGGCCCTTGGCGCATTGATAGACCGCGCTGCCGGTGTGGCGGTGGGGTTTGCTGGCCTCGCCGGGGCGCAGCAGTTGCATCGCCGCCCCGATCGTCGGCATCACGTGCCCGCCGGTGAGCGGGTTGACATAGCGCATGATCGCGCCGTCATACGGCGAACCGGGGGCAGCGGCGGCGTAGCGGCGCAGGCTGTCATAGGTGGGGCCCCACTCGTATTTCAGCAGCGGCGAATGTGCCTTCTCCCACGTCCCGCCGGTGGGGTGCAGCGCGGGTGCGGCGTAGATGGCGATGGTGTCGTCGACCGGAAAGCTCACCTCCTGCGCCAGCCTCGGGTGCACCTCGAAGAAATTCGCCTCCATCGCATTGACCAGCGGGATGTCGAGCCCATCCTGCCAGATACACGTGGTGCCCTCGGCGCCGACGCCGTGCTCGTGCCAGGTGCCGTTCGGGGTCAGCACGAAATCATTGCGGCCCAGCGTGATCTTGTGCCCGTCCACCACGGTATAGGCGCCCTCGCCCTCCATGATGAAGCGCAGCGCGGAGGAGGAATGGCGGTGCGAGCTGGCCTGCTCGCCGGGGTTCATCACCTGCAGCCCGGTATAAAGCCAACCGACCGCGGCGGCGACATCCTTGCGGCCGGGATTGACCAGGTAGACCACCCGCCGCCCGGCACGCTCCGGCGTGACGAGATCGAGCGAGCGCAGCACGTGGCCGCGCAGATCCGCATAGCGCCACAGCATCGGGCGGGATTGCGAGACCGGCTCCCACGGCTCGATCGTGTTGGCCACCGTCCACAGCGCGCCGGCATCGAGCGTGTCGAGCTCGGCATAATAGGCCTCGAGTTCCGGGGTATCCTCGACGTTGGCCCGCCCGGCCACGTTCTCGCGCATTGGTCTCTCCCGTCGGTGCGACGGATTGATATCGACAGAGCCCGCCGGTTTGGTCAATTTCCCCCGATGCCGCGCATTCATATCCTCGGCGCCTCCGGCTCCGGCACCACCACGCTCGGCGCCGCGCTCGCGGCCGCGACAGGGTGGCCGCATGAGGATTCCGACACCTATTTCTGGGTGCCAACCGATCCGCCCTTCACCACGCCCCGCCCCCGCGAGCGCCGGCTCGACACGCTGCTCCCGCGCCTTGCCGCCACGCCAGACTGGATTTTCACCGGCTCGGCCATCAGCTGGGCGACGCCGCTGGAGCCGCTCTACGAGCTCGTGGTCTATCTTCGCCTCGACCCCGCGCTGCGCATGGCCCGCCTGCATGCCCGCGAATCCGCGCGCTACGGCGCCCGGATCGCGCCAGGCGGCGACATGGCCGTGGCCAGTCAGGAATTTCTCGCCTGGGCCGAAGCCTACGACACCGCCGGCGTCGAACAGCGCAGCCGCGCGCTGCACGCGGCCTGGCTCGCCGATCGGGCCTGCCCGGTGCTGCGGCTTGATGCGACCGAGCCGGTTGGAGGTCTTGTGCGGGCGGTCAGGGGTTTTTTTGGGACGTAAGGCAGCGCTTCTTTTTTGAAAAAAAGAAGCAAAAAACTTCTGTTCCCTTGGCGTGTACCGCTCCAGCCTATCCGCGAGACGTACGCCAGCGGCGCGGGTCGGGGTAGGAAGAAATTTTACCAAATTTAGAAATATGTCCTTGACTGACGATGTTATGCCAGTTATACATACGATCATGAACAGCGCGCCCCCATCCCCCGAGCTATGCCCCGGCGAGCCGCATCCCGCGGTCCGTCTGGCGGAGGCTGTGTGCGCGCTGATCGCCGCCATAGCCGGCCCCTCCTGGTTCTGGCGCTTCCTGCCCGGCGGCCGTGCCTTCTGGGCGCAGATGCACCGCATGGGCCAGGATTTCGCCGCCCTGATGCACCGCCTCGCGGCCGCCCCACCTTTGGTGCAGGCCGCCCCGATCAGCACCCTTCCCCGCAGGCGCCAAAGCGCCCGGACAGGCAAGGCGCGCCCGCGCCGCGCCCTACCTGCGCGCGCCCCGCGCCGCACGTCCGCCCCCACGCCGCGCGCCCCCCGCCCGGCCGCCATGCGAGAGCCGACCGATCGCGCCCCCTCTCCGCCCAACATCCGCGCCACCGCGCGCCACCGACGAAGACGAACCAGGCGGCTGACAGGATCGCCTAATCATGTCTATTTTGTTCCGATTACATTTCATTTCGATTGACATTATAATACTTGTGAAATTACAGTTATTTAGACCAAAAACAATCCGGGGCATTCGCTCCTCAACCAACGAATAAAAGTTTTTTGCTTCTTTTTTTCAAAAAAGAAGCGCTTCCTTCCCCTCCCCCTCCCCATCGCCTGGGCGATTGTAAGCACGTCGCGTGCGTGCGAAGTTGGCGCCCAGAGTTGCACGATCCGGCCCGCAGCGTGCGGGCGGCAAACAACCACGCAGGGGAGACTTGTTTATGACGGAATTCGACGACCTCAAGCTGCGCCTGGCGCTCGGGACCATTTCCCGGCGCGACTTCATGGGCCGCGCAACAGCGCTCGGCATCGGCGCCGCGACCCTGGCCGGCGTGCCGCAGATCGCCGCCGCCGCTGACGCGCCCCGCAAGGGCGGCTACCTCCGCCTCGGCATGGCCGGTGGCAGCACGACTGACAGCATCGACCCCGGCAGCTGGACCGATTCGGTGATGATCGTCGCCGCCTACGGCCTGTTCAACGGCCTGATGGAGAACGACCCCGAGAACAAGCCGATCCCCGAGCTGGCCGAGAGCTACGAGGTGCGCAAAGGCGCCGCCGAGTGGATTCTGAACCTCCGCAAGGGCGTGCAGTTCTCCAACGGCAAAACGTTTGACGCCGATGACGCGATCTACTCCTTCAACTTGCACCGCGGTAAGACCAAGTCCGGCGCCGCGGGCCCGATGAAGGCGATCAAGGACATCAAGAAGCTCACCGCCAACCAGATCTCGATCGAGCTCGAGGGCGGCGACGCCGACTTCCTCCAGGTCATCACCGACTACCATTTGATCGTGGTGCCGAACGGCCACACCGACTGGTCCAAGCCCGTCGGCACCGGCGCCTTCGTGCTCGACACCTTCCAGCCCGGCGTGCGCGTTTCCGGCAAGCGCAACCCCAACTACTGGAAAAAGAACCACGGCTGGCTCGACAGCTTCGAGATCACCGTCGTGGCCGATGGCTCGGCGCGCATGAATGCCCTGATCTCCGGCCAGATCGACCTGATGAACCGCTGCGACCCGCGCACCGTCTCGCTGCTGGCCAAGAACCCCAACATCGAGACCTCGCGTTCGCCGGGCGGCTGGCACCCGGTGCTGGCGATGCAGACCGATGTGGCGCCCTACAACAACCTCGACATGCGGCTCGCGCTGAAATACGCGATCGACCGCGAGCAGATCACCAAGACGCTGTTCGCCGGTTATGGCTCGGTCGGCAACGATCACCCGATCCCGAAGGGCGATCCGTTCTTCCACAAGCAGTTGCCGCAGCTCAAATACGATCCGGACAAGGCGAAGTTCCACTTCAAGAAGGCCGGCATGGCCGACGCGAAGATCAACCTCCAGGCCTCCGACGCCGCCTTCGCCGGCGCGGTGGACATGTGCACCCTCTTCCAGGCCTCGGCCGCCAAGGCGGGCGTGAAGGTCGACCTCAAGAAGGAGCCGGTGGATGGTTTCTGGGACAATGTCTGGCTGAAGGGCGCCTTCGTCACCTCCTACTGGGGCGGCCGTCCGGCGGCGACGCAGATGCTCGGCGTGGCCTACAAGGGCGGCGCGCCGTGGAACGAGAGCCACTGGAACGTGCCGAAGTTCGACAAGCTGCTGGCCGATGCCCGCGCCGAGACCGACTTCAACAAGCGCAAGACCTATATCTGGGACATGCAGGAGATGCTGAGCAAGGAAGGCGGCGTGATCGTACCTGGCTTCCGCGACTACCTCTCCGCCCACAACAAGAAGGTCGGCGGCATCACCCCGCATAACGGCTTCGACCTCGACAACGGCCGCGTGCTCGACAAGGCGTGGCTGAAGGCGTGAACCCCCCGGTCTGAACGGCGGCGCGCCAGTTCCTTGCGGAGCTGGCGCGCTTTCGGTTTAAAGGGAAGGAGGCGCTTCTATTTTGAAAAAAGAAGCAAACAACGTTGATCCACTTGCCGCGTACCGCTCCGACCTACCCGCGGGGAGTACGCCAACGGCATGGATGGAACAGAAAGTTTTTTTGGTTCTTTTTGTTCACAAAAAGAACACCCTATTTTTGCTCAGCTAAGCCCAACACCAACAAGGGACCACGCCCATGCCATCCTCAGTGCGCACCGAGCGCCACGGCGGCGTCGCCGTGATCGAGATCGATCATCCGCCGCACAACGCCCTCGCCCAGCACGTTCGCGCCGATCTGGCCGCGGCGCTGCGGACCGCGCTGAGCGATGCCGACGTCAAGGGGGTGGTGCTCACCGGCGCCCGTGCCGAGATGGCCGAAATCGCCGCGCCCGAGGCGGAGCCGACGATCGCCACACTGTGCGCGCTGGTCGATGGCGCCGCCAAACCCGTGGTCGCCGCCCTGCATGGCGCCGCCCTCGGCGAGGGCTTCGACCTCGCGCTCGCCTGCCACGCCCGCGTGATGGCGCCGGACGGCTCGCTCGGCCTGCCGGAAGTCCGCATCGGCATGCTCTCCGGCGCTCTGCCCCGCCTGCTCCGCCTCGCCGGCGCCACCGCGGCGCTGGATATCGCGACCTCCGGCCGCTCCGTGCCCGCCGACGAGGCGATCAAGCTCGGCCTCGCCGAGGAGGTCGCTACCGACTGCCGCCATCAGGCGATCGCCCGCGCCGAAGCACTGGCCGCCGGGCGTTGGACGCCGACCAGCAAGCGCGACCTCCCCGCGACCGACCGCGCCGCCTTCGACACCGCCGCCCGTGCCATCGCCCGCCGCGCGCGTGGCGCCGTGGCCCCCGTGGCGGCCGTCGAGGCGCTCGGCTGGGCGCTCGATCTCCCCTTCGCCGAGGTCGACGCCAAAACCCGCGCGCAGGCCGCCGAATTGCGCGGCGGGCCGCAGAGCAAAGCGCTGCTGCACATCATGCACGCCGACCGCGCCGCCGCCCGCCCGCCCGCCGATGCGGGGGCGGCCTGGCCGATCAAGCATGTCGGCGTGATCGGCGGTGGCACCATGGGCTCGGGTATCGCGCTGTCGCTGCTTGAAGCCGGCTACCAGGTGACCATCCTGGAAACCACCCTCACCGCCGCCGCCGGCGCCGAGGCGCGGATGCGCGCCGTTCACGCCCGCCACGACGGCACCGGCCGCCGCACGCCGGCCACCATCGAGTCCCGG
>CAIYPH010000674.1 GCA_903928045.1 uncultured Rhodospirillales bacterium | reverse complement strand
TTCCTGCACGTCCAGATGGACAGCTTCCTCGAAATGATGCCGCCGTCGAGCTTCGGCCACCCCGACGGTTTCATCTTCGAGCCCTTGCCCGTCACACCACCGGAAATCGCCATCCACTCCGGCCCCGCCGCGCGGCGGGTGATGGCGGGGATGCGCCATGCCATCAAGGCGCTGGCCGACCAGGGCAACAACCTCATCGTCGATGACGTGCTGACCACGCCCGACCAGCACGCGCTCTATGCCGACCTCCTCACCCAGCACCGCCTCCTTCGTGTCGCGGTGCGAGCCCCGCTCGATGTGCTGGAATCCCGCGAAGCCGCCCGTGGCGACCGCCTGATCGGCCTCGCCCGCTGGCAATTCCCCCGTGTCCACGCCGGTGTAACCTATGACCTCAGCGTCGACACCTCCACGGCGTCCCCCGCCGCGTGCGCCGAGGCCATGCGCACCGCCTTCGACCTCTGACGCTATTCCGGCGGCAGGATCGTTGAACCGTAATCCAGATTGGCCGCCATCGCGCTGCGCATTCGCCCGCGCAGCCCGGCCGGCAGGCGCTTGTAAAGGCCGCGCACGCCGGAGTGCCGGGCCAGCCAGCCCAGCGCGCCAGTATGCCAGGCAAGCTTGGCGCGGCCGAGCAGGGAGAGCGGCACGAGGTGATCGTGGATGTCCACCGTTCCCGTCGCCCATTGCTGCTTATAGGCGGTATCGCCGGGCAGGAAGTCGAACGTCGTCAGCCCCCGGGCGAAACTCCAGCGCACCAGGTGTTCCAGCAACAGCCGTGACGGTGAAAGCGCGCCGAAAGCGGGGTCGAACGCGAAGCTCTGGAAAATGAACCGCGGCCCCGCCACGTAGCCGAACCCAACCGAAAGGGCCGTGGCCGCGGACCCGCCGAGGCCGGTGACCAGACGCCCCACCAGCAGCCCGTCCCGCGCCATCGCATCGAGCGTGGTGCCGCGGATGAAGGCGCGGTACTCCGGTGAGCCGAAGGAGCGGGTCGAAATCCCCTGCCGCGCCATCCAGGCCAGTTTCATCGCGAAGAACCAGTCGAGCCAGGCCTCCGCCTCCGCAGCCGTGCCTGCTGCCTCGAACCGCACACCGCCGGGCAGTCCACCGGCCCGCCGCCATTGCCGGCGCTGATCCTGCACCAGCCGCTTCGGCCGCGTCGCCCAGTAGGCCTCGAAATCGGGGTATGCCGCCAAGTCGATCAACCAGGTGCGCCGCCGCGCCCGGTAGGATCGCCCGGCTTGGCGCCGCAACAGCCCGGCGAGCCGCGCGTCATCGCGCACGTCGGGCAGGATCAGGCAGTTGGCGCCGCGCATCCCGGTCGCCTCCCCCCAGGCGGCGTCAAGCCACGCGTCCGGCGCGTCATCGGCGACGATGATGTCGCGATATTCGGTCTGCTCGCAGGACAGGAAGGACAGATGGTCCCCATCCCCCACCAGCGGCCAGATCAGCAGCGCCTCCCCATCGAGCCGCCCGACGATCACCCGCAGCTGGCGGCCAAGGGCACGGGCGATCGTGTCCCAGATCTGCCACTGCCAGTCGAACCGCTGATGCAGCTGCGCCCGCGGCATTTCGCTCACGATCGCATGCCAAGCCGGCGCCAGCGCCAGCAGCCCTGCCTCGTCACGGACGATCTCGAAGCGCAGCGGCGCGGCCGGCGCGCGCGCGACGGGCGGCAGGCGCCGTGACTCGGCCTGCCCCCCAGGCCCGCGGGGCAGGCCGCCGAGCCCCTCGAATGTCAGCGGCTTGATCTCCATGCCGGCACCCTGGCGCGCGGCGCGCTTTGATTGGGTTAAGGCCTGCACCGCTGCCGGCCTAAATTCTTGTGGGTTTTTTTGCCACGCATTCGCTGCTACACTATCCGGATGACCGAGCGCCCGCCCTCCCCCGACGCCCTGCTGCCGGCCCTGCGGCGCCTGCTGCAACCGTTGATCCGCCTGCTGATCCGCAGCGGCATCACCTTCCCGGTGCTGGAAGACCTGCTCCGAACCCTCTATGTCGAGGTCGCCCAACAGGGCCTGCCCCCCAACGATCCCGGCCGCAGCGACAGCCGCATCAGCCTGCGCACCGGCGTCCACCGCAAGGAAATCCGCCGCCTCCGCCTCGAACCGCCGGCGCCTGCCTTCGAAACCCCCGCCGTCGTCACCCGCAGCAGCCGCATCATCGCCGCCTGGCTCGGCGAGGCACCATGGACCGACGCCGCCGGCGCCCCGCTGCCGCTGCCGCGCCAGGGCGCGGGGGCCTGCTTCGAAGCGCTGGTTGCTTCGGTGACGGTCGACGTGCGCCCCCGCGCCGTGCTCGATGAGTTCCTCAGCCAGGGCATTGTGCGTATCGACGCCGAGGAGCGCGTGGCGCTCAACATCGCCGCCTTCATCCCGCCGCCGGGCCAGGAGGCGCAGATCTACTATTTCGCCCGCAACCTGCACGACCACATTGCCGCCGCCGCCGCCAACATCACCGCCGAGGGCGCCGCGCCGTTCCTCGAGCGCGCCGTGCACTATGACCGGCTCCCCCCCGACGTCGCCGCAGCCTTCGAGGACGAGGCCCGCGCCCGCGCCCAGGCCCTGCTGCTGGAATTGAACGCCCTGGCGCTCGACCTGTTGAACCGTCACGAAACCGCCGGCGCCCCCGCCACCGCGGAAACCCGGCGGGTCAACCTCGGCGTCTACGTCTACACGGAAGACGAACCACCATCCGCGGAGCCCGCTCCGTGAGCCGCCGGCCGCTGCTCCTGGCACTGCTCGCTATCCTCGCAGGCTGCGCCACGCCCCCGCCGCGGCAGGCCGATCGCGGCATCGGTGGCACCGGGCAGCCCGCCGTGCTGGCCGATCGTGGCATTGGCGGCACCGGGATCGAGAGTGTTGACGTGCTCGGCGCCATCACCGGCTTCGGCAGCATCCGCATCAACGGGCTGGAGGTCGATCTGCCGCCCGGCCAAACCGCGCTGCGCGTCGGCCAGGTCGTCGCCGTCGCCGTCCGCCGCGACGGCGCCCGCCTGGTGGCGGAGCAAATCGAGGCCCGTCCCGTCGCCATCGGCCCGATCGAGGCGCTCGATACCGGTGGACGGCTGCGCATCGCCGGCCAATGGGTGATCGCACCCGGCGCGGCGCGCATCGGCCAATGGGTGGCCGTCTCCGGCTTCCGCCGCGCCGACGGCGTCATCGCCGCGACACGGCTCGACCCCGCGCAAGGTCCTATCGTGCGGCTCACCGGGATGGTCCAGGCCGGACCCGGCGGGGCGATGCTCGGCGAAGCCCGGTTGCGCGGCCCCGTGCAGCCGGGCCAGGTGATGACGGTCGAGGGACGCTACGCCAGCGGCATTCTCTCGATCAGCGCCGCCCGCCCCGCCAGCCTCACACCATTCGGCCGCGGCGATCGCCAGGCCCTGGTGCAGGCCTACGTCACGGCCACCGCCACAGGACTCGAACTCGGCCAAGGCGTCATGGTGCCTCGCGCGCCAGGCCTCGCCCTGCCGGCGACCAGCCTCATCGCGGTGGTCGACCTGCGGCCCGACGGCACCGGCGGCTCGATCGCCGTCGGCCTCGACCACGCCGCCCCGCGCGACGGCGATGCCGCCCATCCGTCGGCCACATTGGCCGGCCCGCCCTCTCCCCCCGGGCCGGCGAGCATCGCTCCCGGCAGCGGGCAGCCAGCCGGGCATGGCAGCGCCGGCCCAGGCGCGGGCGCACCAGGCGTTGGCGGCCAGGGCGGCGCCGGCTTGGGCGGCGCAGGGTTGGGTGGTGCAGGGTTGGGCGGGACCGGCGGTGTCGGCACCGGGATGGGCGGCATCGGCACCGGTCGAGGGGGGTTATAGCGCGCGGCCACAAAATGTGATTGACGTGGGTAAATTTCCCACATATACGAACGGCACCAACGCGCCAGGAGCAGGATCACCATGCCGCAACCCAACCAACCCCGAGGCCCCCAGAACACCGGTACGCTGAGCGGTTCCGGCATCGGAGCAACCGCACTTGGCGCGAGCGGCGTATTCGGCTTCCCTGACTTCCCGCCCCCGATCGATGTCACTGGCGCATCCGGCCCGACTGGCGCGACCGGCTTCCCGCCCCCGCATGGCGGCCCCGGCGCGTCAGGGCCTTTGGGACCAACCGGCTTCCCCGGCGGCACCGGCGCATCCGGCCCCTCCGGCGCGACCGGCTTCCCGCCCCCGCATGGCGGCCCCGGCGCGTCAGGGCCTTCGGGACCAACCGGCTTCCCCGGCGGCACCGGCCCATCCGGCCCCTCCGGCGCGACCGGCTTCCCGCCCCCGCATGGCGGCCCCGGCGCGTCAGGGCCTTCGGGCCCGACCGGTTTCCCCGGCGGCACCGGCGCATCCGGCCCCTCCGGCGCGACCGGCTTCCCGCCCCCGCATGGCGGCCCAGGCGCGTCAGGCCCCATCGGCGCGCCCCCGCCCCCTAGCTTCGACCCCCACGGC
>CAIYPH010000673.1 GCA_903928045.1 uncultured Rhodospirillales bacterium | reverse complement strand
TTGCTTCTTTTTTTCAAAAAAGAAGCGCTTCCTTACTTCACTCCAATACTCCGCGCCACCGCCTCCGCGATACGAATACCATCGACGCCCGCCGAGAGGATGCCCCCGGCGAACCCGGCGCCTTCGCCGGCGGGGAACAGCCCGGGGGTATTTACGCTGTGCAGGCCAGCGTTGCGGCGGATGCGGATGGGGGAGGAGGTGCGGGTTTCGACGCCGGTCATCAGGGCGTCGTCCATGTCGAAGCCGGCGATTTGGCGGCCGAACACGGGGAGGGCCTCGCGCATGGCGGTGACGGCGAAGTCGGGCAGGCAGGTGGCGAGGTCGGTCATGTGTACGCCGGGGCGATAGGAGGGGAGCACGGTGCCGAGTTCGGTGGAGGGGCGGGCGGCGAGGAAGTCGGCCACGCGTTGGGCGGGGGCGGCGTAGGTGGAGCCGCCGGCGAGGAAGGCGGCGGATTCCCAGTGGCGCTGGAAGTCGATGCCGGCGAGGGGGGAGCCGGGGTAGTCGGCGGGGGTGATGCCGACGACGATGCCGGCGTTGGCGTTGCGTTCGTTGCGGGAGTACTGGCTCATGCCGTTGGTGACGACGCGGCCTGGCTCGGAGGTCGCGGCGACCACGGTGCCGCCGGGGCACATGCAGAAGCTGTAGACGGCGCGGCCGTTGGCGGCGTGGTGGACGAGTTTGTAGTCAGCCGCGCCGAGGATCGGGTTGCCGGCGAAGGCGCCGAAGCGGGCGCGGTCGATGAGGGATTGCGGGTGTTCGATGCGCACGCCGATGGAGAAGGGCTTGGCCTCGATATCGACGCCGCGCTGATGCAGCATGGCGAAGGTATCGCGCGCGCTGTGGCCGACGGCGAGGACGACGTGGTCGGCGGCGATGCGGGTGCCATCCTCGCAGATGACGGCGCGGACGTGGCGGGCGGCATCGAGCTCGATGTCGGTCACCTTGGTCTGGAAGCGGTATTCGCCGCCGAGGCCCTCGATGGTGGCGCGCAGGCTTTCGACCATGGTGACGAGGCGGAAGGTGCCGATATGCGGCTTGGCGACGGTGAGGATTTCCTCCGGCGCCCCGGCCTTGACGAATTCGGTGAGCACTTTGCGGCCGAGGTAGCGGGGGTCCTTGATCTGGCTGTAGAGCTTGCCGTCGGAGAAGGTGCCGGCGCCGCCCTCGCCGAACTGGACGTTGGATTCGGGGTTCAGCACCGAGCGGCGCCACAGGCCCCAGGTATCCTTGGTGCGTTCGCGCACGACTTTGCCGCGATCGAGGATGATGGGCCGGTAGCCCATTTGCGCCAGCACCAGGCCGGCGAAGAGGCCGCAGGGGCCGGTGCCGATCACCACCGGGCGCAGGGCGAGCCCGGCGGGAGCGCGGCCGGCGGGGCGATAGGTCATGTCCGGGGTGGGCTGGAGGTGCGGGTCGGACGCGAAGCGGGCGAGGATGGCGGCTTCGTCGCGCAGGGTGACGTCGATCGAGTAGATCAGCAGGATCGCGCTTTTGCGCCTTGCATCCCAGGCGCGGCGGAAGACGCTGTGGGCGAGGAGGTCGCCTGGCTCCAGCCTGAGCCGCGCCGTGATCGCGGCGACGAGGGCTTCAGGGGGGTGGTCGAGCGGGAGTTTGAGGTCGGTCAGGCGGAGCATGGTGGCCGATCGTAAAGGGGGAGGAAGGGTGTTCTTTTTGTGAACAAAAAGAACCAAAAAACTTTTTGTTCCATCCATGCCGTTGGCGTACGGAGGGCGGATGGTGGGGAGCGGTACCCAGCAAAGCGGACAAAAGTTTTTTGTTTCTTTTTTTCAAAAAAGAAGCGCTTCCCTTCACTTCTCCCGCTTCTCGAACGCCTCCGCCAGCAGACACAGGATCTCAAACAGCAGTGACGCCCCGTTGAAGGCGGTCAGCGTGCCAGGATCGAAGCCGGGTGCGACTTCGACGAGGTCACCGCCGACGAAATCGAGCCCGCGCAGCCCGCGCAGCAGGCGGAGTGCCTCGATCGCCTGGATGCCGCCGGCTTCCGGGGTGCCGGTGCCGGGGGCCTGGGAGGGGTCGAGGCTGTCGATGTCGTAGGTGAGGTAGACGGGGCCGTCGCCGGCGACGCGGCGGGCCTCCTGGGCGGCGAAGGCCCAGCCGCGGTCGTGGAATTCCTCCATGTCGAGGATGCGCATGCCGGCGTCGCGGCTGAAGCCCCACATGTCCGGGTCGTTGACGGTGCCGCGGATGCCGATCTGGATGGTGCGTTTCGGGTCGATCAGGCCTTCCTCGACGGCGCGGCGGAAGGGGGCGCCGTGGTGGAAGCGGGAGCCGAGATAGTCGTCCCCGGTGTCGCAATGGGCGTCGATGTGGATGAGGCCGACCGGGCGGCGGGCGGCGATGGCGCGCAGGATGGGCCAGGAGATCGAGTGATCGCCGCCGACCGAGAGGGGGATCACATTGGCCGCCACCACGGTGGCGAGGAAGGCCTCGATTTCGCCGAGTGCGCCCTTGAGCTCGAAGGGCTGCTCGATCCAGCAATCGCCGAGATCGCGCACGCGGGCGATTTCGAAGGGTTTTACGCCGGTGACGCCGTTGTAGCGGCGCAGCAGGCTCGATTGCTCGCGCACGGCGCGGGGGCCATGGCGGGCGCCGGAGCGGTTGGTGACGCCGCCATCGAAGGGGACGCCGATGATGCCGATATCCGCGGCGGCGAGGTCCTCGGTGGTGGGGGCGCGGAAGAAGGTGGAGATGCCGGTGTAGCGCGGGCGGGCCTGGGGGTCGGCGAGGTCGGGGTAGCGGGCGGGGTGCTTGATCACGCGGCGATCTCCTGGGGCGGGTAGCGGCGGAGGATATAGAGCATCACCAGCATCCCCGGCAGGGCCGCGGCCATGGCGATGGTGTAGAACAGGGTCCAGCCGGTGAGGGGAACCAGGAAGCCGGACAGGCCGCCAACGGTGTGCGAGGCGATGGGGGCAACCGAGGTGAGCAGCGCGTAGTGGGTGGCGGCGAATTTTCGCGCGCAGAGGCCGGAGAGGTAGGCGAGGAAGGCGGCGTTGGCGAGGCCCTGCACGAAGGCCTCGCAGATCACGGTGGCGTAGAGCACCGGGTGATTGCCGGGCAGGGTGCTGAGGAGCACGTAGAGTGCCATCGCCGCCATCTGGATGAAGCCGGTGGAAATCAGCGCTCGTTGCAGGCCGATGCGGGCGACCAGCCAGCCGCCGAGCGCGATGCCGGACATGGTGGCGATCAGCGAGAAGGGGCCGATGGCGGTGGCGACGGCGGCGCGGTCAAAGCCGAGGTGGCGGTAGAAGGGGGCGAGCATGACGCCGGCCATCGCCTCGCCGAGGTTGAAGAGCGCGACATAGGCGATGATGACCAGCGCGCCGGGGCGGGCGAGGAAGTCGCGCAGGGGGTCGCGGAAGGCGATGACGCTGCGGGCCATCCAGCCGGCGCCGCCCTGGACGCGGGGGATGGCCGGCGGTTCGGGGGCGAGGAGGGTGACGATGATGCCGAGCGCGGAGAGCACGGCGACGAGGCCGAGCGCGCCGTGCCAGCCGATGGTGCCGGCCGCGGCGATGACGCCGGCGCCGGAGATCAGCATGGCCAGGCGGTAGCCCCAGACATAGCCGGCCAGCGCGGCGCCTTGCAGGCGCTGGTCGAACGCCTCGATGCGCCAGGCGTCGACCGCGATGTCCTGGGTGGCGGAGAAGAAGGCGATGCAGGCGGCGGCGCTGATCGCCATGACTGGCGCGGCCGCGGCGTCGGACAGCGCGAGCCAGGCGATGGACGCGACCAGCGGGGGCTGCACCATCAGCAGCCAACCGCGGCGCTGGCCGAAGCGGGCGAGCGGGCCGGGCGGGCGGACCTCGTCGAGCAGGGGGGCCCAGAGGAATTTCAGCGTGTAGGAGAGGCCGATATTGGCGGTGAGCCCGATCGCGGCGAGGGAGACCTGACCCTCGGTCAGCCATTGCCGCAGCGTGAAGCCGGACAGGGCGAGCGGCAGGCCGGAGGCGAAGCCGAGGGCGGCGATGATCCACAGGCGGCGGTCGGTGAGCAGGGGGCGGGGGGCGTTTTGGGGCATGCGAGGGTGGATATAGCGTGGCGACCCGTGGTCGCGCGGTGAAAATCTAGCCGCCGCCATGGCGATGGCCGCCGAGCACGGGCGCCGGGCGGCGATGGGGGTTGGCGGCGCGGATGGCGTCGATCAGGGCCCAGCGATCCCCTTCGCTCAGCGTTTCGCCGAAGCCGGGCATCACCGGACGTCCGTTGGGGCCGGGCATCCCCGCGGTGAGCCACCAGAACAGCTCGCCATCCGCGTGGTCCCACACATGCTCGGCGGTGAGATCGGCGGGCGGGATGGCCAGGGTGCGGGCCCGGGGTCCGTCGCCGCGCTTTTCCACGCCGTGGCAGGCCGCGCAGTACTCCGTGTAGAGGGTGTCGCCGCGCGCGACCGTCTCCCGGGTGGCCGGTTCCGGCTGCTGCCAGTAGCTGGTGGGGTAGGCTGGCACGAACAGCAGGTCGAGATGCGGCACGCCGAACCACAGTGCGACGGGGACGCCGAGCCAGAGGGAGTGCCGCCACCAGCCCGCGACCGCCAGCATCGCGGCGAGGGCGCACAGCGCGAGGCCGGTCCCCACCTCGGCGCGCAGATCGGGGTCGGCGAAGGCGAACCCGTCGGGCCGCCAGGGGAAGCGCCACCAGGGTTGTTCGTGCATTCCCGGCGCCATGGCGGACAGCGCGACGGCCGCAGCGAGGACGCCGATACCGAGGCCGGCCTCTACCAGGATGCTGGCGCAGAATATGCCGCGCCGGCCCGGCAGGGCGGGTACCAGGCGGAAATGGTGGAGGCAGGCGAGCAGCAGCAGCGCGGCGAACAGGGCTGCCTTTACCCCGAGAACACCGCCATACGCGGTGCCGAGCAGCCCGGGCAGGCCGCCGCCGAGGATCCAGCCCTGCCAAGCCGCCGTCCCCGCAAGCAGGAGGACGGCGGGGAGGCCGAGCCTTGCATAACGCCGGGCCGCAATATCCTCGCCGGCCCGGATCGACAAAAACAATGCCGGCAGGGACCCGAGCCAGGCCCCGGCCGCCTGCAGATGCAGGGCGTGGCTGACGACCAGGCCGTCGCCATCGCCCATCGCCGCGCCATGGCCGCGCGCCGCGCCGATGGCGACGCCCAGCCCGGCGAGGACGAGGCCAGCCCGTCCGCCAAGCAACGCCCCGAGCGCGACCAGCGCCATCTGTGCCGCCATCACCCGCCCGAACCAGGTCGCGGTCAGCACCATCGAGACCTCGGCGCCGAACGCGGCAGCCTGCTCGGACAGCCAGAGCAGACCGCCGGCGAGGCAGGCGACGAGCGACGCGAGGATCAGGCCGCGCATTGCCCGGCCGACCACGGCGGTCTGGAACGCCAAGGTCCCGAAGACCGTCATGGCGCCGAGATCGGCCAGCAGGTGGGCGGCTGGCCCCATCAGCCGTGCAGCATGAAGCTGAAGGACCCTTCGGTCTTGTGGGTGTCGACCGAGGTGGCCCACCAGGCCACCTTGTAGTCGCCGGGGGCGAGCGGTTTCAGCGCGACGACCAGGGTCTTCGCGTCCGCCCCGCTATGGGCCGCGCCGTCATCGACGCGCACCCCGGCGGCGTCGGTGACCTCGATGCGGCTGAATTTCGGCTCCAGCGCCTCGGAAAAGACGATCGACACCTCCTTCGGCGCGGCCGCGAGCATATCGCCGGGCGCGGGCACCGCCGAGCGCAGCCGGGCATGCGCCGAGGCAGCTCCGGCCGACCCGACCAAGGCGGTGGCGGCAAAAATGAGACTGCGACGTTTCATGATGAACTCCTGCATCCGATGTCACCGGACCCACTGGGTGATGGGGGCACCGAGGGATTTGGGGAAAATGTCGTCGAGGAAGACGTGGAATTCGGCGACCACGCCAAGGTTGCGCCCGGTGTTGCGGTTGGCTGGAATCAGCGCCTCGGCGGTGAGCTGATACCAGTCGCCGGAGTAGGCGACGCCCGGCGCCACCAGGAGCTGCATCGGCTGGGTGCTGGGGCGGCCGGTCGGCGAGGACCACGCGATCTCGACCAGCGGGGAGAGGTTGGCCAGCCAGTCCGGCAGCCCGTAGTCCTTCACCTGGCTCTGCAAATAGGGGATGGAGTATTGTAGTGCCAGGCCGCCGATCCAGCGGTTCTCGTGCCCGCCATTATCCCCGCCGCTGGAATCCACCTGGAACCCGCGCTCGGAGACCGCCACGCCGAACTGCCCGGTGATCGCGAGCGGCCGCAGCGCGCCGATCGGCAGGTCGCCAAGCCCCTTGCCGAAGCTGATCGACGGCGTGGTGGTCGAAACCGAGTCCGCCCCGATGGTAGGGGTTCCGGTGCGGGCGAATTCGCGGTCGAGCCCGACCGCAGCCATGAACTCGTGCTCGGGGTTCACATAGGCTTGGTATTTCAACCCGACATCGATGTTCTGCCAGCCGTTGCGCGTCTTGTCGCCCATGGTCGCGAGCCAAGTATGGCCGACCGAGACCGAGACCCCGAAACTATCGGTGATGCGCTTGGCGAAGCTGGTGTTGAGGTCGAACTCGTTGCTCGGCCCGGCGCCGCCGGAGGCTGGCTGCCGGGTCCAGCTGGCGGTGGGCAGCGTCGCCTCGTCGGCGACCGCGGGGTCGTCGAATTGCAGCGTGCTGAGGAAAACGCGCGCCCCGGCCACGCCGTGGGCGTCGGCGGGCAGGGCGGTTGCGGCGAGCATGGCGGCGGCGATACCGAGGCTACGTGTCGGATGCGGGCTCATGTGCGGTTCTCCCTTCAGGGCTTGGCGGCCGGCGCCATGCCGGGCATGGCGTGGCTGGAGTGCATGTCGTGCGACGGACCGGCGGCGCCGGCGGCCTCCACGTTTACCGTCACCGTCAGCGGCGCCGCCTTGGCGAAGGTGAGGGTCAGCGGGAAGGTGTCGCCGGGCTTGAGCTGCTGCTTGAGGCCCATCAGCATCACGTGATAGCCGCCCGGGGCGAACCGCACCGCCTGGCCCGGCGAAAGGTCAAGCGCGGTTACGGGCTGCATCTTCATCACGCCGTTTTCCTCGACCGTGCGGTGCACCTCGGCCGTGTCAGCGACGGGGGTGGCGGCGGCGACCAGCTGGTCCGGGGCGCCGGTGTCGGTGAGGGTCATGAATACGCCGCCGGCTTTGGCGGCCGGGGCGGTGGCGCGGGCCCAGGGATGGTCAACCTGGATGGCGGGGGCCTGGGCGAAGGCGGGGCTGGCGATGGAAAAGGCGAGCAGAAGGGTGGCGCGACGGAAAATCGACATGGGGAGAGTCTCCGGACAATGGTCATGAGCAATCGGCCGCCCCGGTCTCCCGGCGCGGCGGAGGCGTGATCAGACCAGTCCGGGGGGGCCTCGTGGCCTTGCGCTCGCGTTCTGCGCTGCCGGCGGGCCGGCGCCCGAAGGTGGCTGTACGTAGCGCACCGCGTAGGCCACGACCGAAGGTGCTGTTGCTGTCGGCCCCGCCATCAGCGAGGGCAGCGCGGTCAGGCAGGCCGGGCAGAGGGCACAATCATGCGCGGCGTTGCCATGGCCATCGTCCGCCGGGGTATTGCTTTCGGGGGCGTGGCAGATGTCCGACCCGCCGA
>CAIYPH010000672.1 GCA_903928045.1 uncultured Rhodospirillales bacterium | reverse complement strand
GCCGGCCGCGGCCCCAGGGGCTGTCCCAACCCGGCAGGTCGGGGGTGGAGGGTTTCCACAGCACGAAATCCCCGGCGTCGCGCTTGTAGGGGGCGACATCGACCCGGGCGCCGGCGAGGAGTTCGTCGGGCGAGCGGCCGGAGAATTTGCCGTAGTCGGCGAAGCTTGGGACGGCGAACAGGACGTGACCCTCGGCGGCGTAGGCGTGGCCGGAGGCGATCAGGCGTTCGATGATCTGGATGATCGGCTCGATGGTCTCGGTGGCGCGGGGCTCGACGTCGGGCGGCAGATTGCCGAGGGCGGCGATGTCGGCACGGTAGTCGGCCAATGTGCGCTCGGTGATTTCGCCGATCGGGACACCGGCCTCGCGGGCGCGATTGTTGATCTTGTCGTCGATATCGGTGACGTTGCGGACATAGGTGACGCGCGGGAACATCAGGCGCAGCACGCGGGACAGCACGTCGTAGATCACGGCGGGGCGGGCATTGCCGATATGGGCGAGGTCATAGACCGTGGGGCCGCAGCAATACATCCGCACATGGCCCGGCTCGATCGGCGCGAGGATCTCGCGGCGCTTGGTCAGGTAGTTGTGCAGGCGCATTTCGGGCATGTCGGGCCTCGGCTGGTGATGCGGTGTTGTCGTGCAGGCAGGCTTACAAATCAACGGTCGCTTGACACGGCGCCATCGGCGGAGGTTCTGCGAGGCATGCTGATCCCTCTTCTGGCTATCACCCTCGGCGGCGGCGCCGTTATCGGGCTTGCGGCTTGGGCCGGTGTGCAGGCGATCGGGGGCGAGATCTGGCGGGCCGGCTGGGTGGTCGGGCCGGCGGTGGTGTTGATGGTGGGGCAGCTCTATGCATCCGCGCTGGCCTGGCGGATTTCGGTGGGGCGGGATGCGGCGGGGCCTGGGCGCCCCCGGGTGTCGCGGTATTTCCGCATACGGTTGATGCGGGAGGCGGTGAACGGGCTGCTTCCGGTGGCGCAGCTTGGCGGCAATATTCTGGGCGTGCGGCTTTTGGTGCAGCGCGGGGTTCCCGGCGCGACGGCGGCGGCGGGGACGACGCTGGATATTACCGTCGAGGTGGTGACGCAGTTCATATTCACCGTGGCCGGCTTCGCGCTGCTCGGCCTGACCGGGCCGGCGGGGGGGGCACCGTGGGTGGCGGGGACGCTGGGGGTGATGGCGGTTTGCATTGGCGGGTTCGTCGTGGCGCAGCGGATCGGGCTGTTGCGGATCGTCGAGGCGTTGATCAAGCCGCTGGGGCGGGTGTTTCCGGGGCTGACGATGGAGAGTGTGCGTGGGTTGCACGCGGAACTGATGCGGTTGCAACGGGATACGCCGGCGCTGATCGAGGCGGGGGCGTTGCATCTCGGGGCATGGGTGGCGGGGGTGGCGGAGACCTGGTTGGCGTTATGGGCGATGGGGCATGGCAGCGGGTGGGCGGCGGCGTTCGTGATCGAGAGCCTTGGCATGGCGGCACGCAGCGCCGGGTTCGCGGTACCCGGGGCGCTCGGGGTGCAGGAGGGCGGTTTCGTGGTGGTGGCGGCGCTGTATGGCATTCCGGCCGACGCGGCGGTGGCGTTGTCGATGGTGAAGCGGGCGCGGGAATTGCTGGTTGGCGTTCCCGGCCTGGTGATGTGGCAGTGGGCCGAAGGCGCGCGCCTGCTGCGGCGGCGCTAGAGGAGGCCGAGGACCACCGCGCCGCCGCCGAGGGCGGCGGCGATGCCGAGGGCGCCGGAGAGGATGGCGAGCGGGCGGACCTTGGCGACGATGGAGACCGAGGACAGCACGATGGCGATTTGCAGGGCGCCGACCACGACCTCGAAGAGGTGGTAGCGGTGGAAGGCGGCTTCCCGCGATTTCTCGCTGGCCGCGGCCTTCTGGGCGAGCTGCTTGCGGCCGTTGCGGCCCTCGTCGTCATCGAGGCGCTTGGCTTCGGCGCGGGCGTCGGCGATGCGCTTCCTGATGGCGGGGTCGGTGGCGTTGGGCTGGGTTTCCAGCAGGTCGGCGTGCAGGGTGTAGATGTTGGAGCGGATGTTTTTCGCCTGGTAGAAGTTCCAGTCGTCATTGGCGCTGATGTGGTAGGTGAGATAGGCGTTCTGCGCGCTTTTCTCCCCGAGTTCGGCCAGCGCCAGCACCGCGGCGAGCACGCCGACCATGACGGCGACGTTGCGGGAGAAATTATCCGCCTCGTGCTCGCCGTGGGTGGCCTGGTGGTGCGCGTGTTCGATGGCTTCCTTGGCGTGTTCGATCGTCTCGGACATCGTCGCTCCTGGCGGGTTTTTTGGGGGTGGCGGAGTGTATCGCCCAATCGTGGCGAGTTCCAGGCGGCGGGTTGTGATATTTAATTGCTAAATCGAAACAATAACGGCGCGCGGCTGCGACTGCGCCGGAACACCGGTTCGTCGCGGATGTGCGGCCGGCGGGGGGCGTTGGGTGGGGGAGGGGCGGCGCGCGGAGGGGGCGCGGGGAGCGGCTGCGCGGCCGGTTGCGCGGGGCGCGTCGCGACGCGGATTCCGGGCGGCGGGCGGTTGTGTGGCGGGCGTTGACGCGAGGGCGGCGGGGAGGCCGGCGATGACGCGCTCGATCTCGGCGATCAACTTCGCGCAGGCGCGGCGATCCGGGTGGTTTTCCGGCAGGGCCTCGACATCTCCCAGCAAAGCCGCGATCAGCGCCCGCAGAATCCCGGCGAGCGCTTGCGCGAAGGCAAGGCTGATCGCGGGTGCGGGGGGGGTCGCGGCGGACATGCTGGGTCGGCTCCGGGTTGGGGATCCGGAATATAGGAAATCACCGCCCGTACGTCAAGCTATTTTTCTTCAAATAGAGAAAAAAGCTCTAGGCTCTCTATCCCACCCGCGGCGTCACCGGGGCGACGCCGTCCATCGAGGTCGTCACGAACGCGCCGCCATTGGCGATCGACTTGCGGCCGGCGGCGAGGCGGGGATGGTGGAGGTGCCAGACATGGATCATCTCGGGCCAGATCTCCAAGGTGACCGCGACATGGGACGCGCCGGCGATGGCGGCGAGGCGGATGCCGTCATCGAGCAAGGTCTCGGCGGCGCCGACCTGGACCAGCAGCGGCGCCAGGCCGCGCATATCGGCATGCAGCGGCGAGGCCAGCGGATTGCGCTTGTCGCCGCCGGCCAGATAGGTGGTGGCCATCATGTCGAGCCCGGGCTTCTGGACGTTGGGGTCCTCCGCCGATTTGCTTGTGATGGAACCGCCGGTGTTCTCCATGTCGATCCACGGCGAAATCGTCCAGCCGCAGGAGGGCTGCGGCAGGCCGGCATCGCGGATCGCCACCATGGCCGCAACCACCAGGCCACCGCCGGCACTGTCGCCGGCCAGCGCGATGTTGCTCGCCGCGAAGCCGCTCGCCAGCAGAAAACGATAGGCGGCCAACGCATCCTCGATCGGGGCGGGGAACGGATGCTCCGGCGCCAGCCGATACCCCACCGCCAACACCCTTGTTGCCGCCGCGCGGCCAATCTCCGCGGCAACATGGCGGTGACTGTCGAGCGAGGGGATGTCCCGCCCGATGTTGAAATAGGTTGGTCGGCGTTGCCCGCCTTGAGCCGTTAGGCTCGGGGTGTCGAATCCTCAAAGGAGAGCAACGCCATGAAGAGAATTACCACACCCGCGCCGCAGGCCGCCACGGCTCT
>CAIYPH010000671.1 GCA_903928045.1 uncultured Rhodospirillales bacterium | reverse complement strand
CGAACACCGTCTCGGTCAGCACGGCGCCTTCGAGCAGGCCGCCGAAGGTGAGCGCGATGACGGTGATGAGCTGCACCCAGACATTGCCCAGCGCATGCACCCAGACGACGCGGAACGGGGAGAGGCCCTTGGCGAGGGTGGCCAGCACGTATTCCTGGCGCAACTGGCTCAGCATGAAGCTGCGCGTCATGCGCGCGACATAGGCGAGCGAGTAGTAACCAAGGATGGAGGCCGGCAGCATGATGTGGCCGATGGCGTTCCAGAAGGTCTCGTATTCACCGGCCAGCAGGCTGTCGATGGTGATCATGCCGGTGACGGAGGGCACGATGTCATCAAAGGCGACGTCGATGCGGCCCGGGCCTTCGACCCAGCCGAGCTTGGCATAGAAAACCAGCAGCCCGACGAGGCCCAGCCAGAAAACGGGCATGGAGTAGCCGAGCAGCGAGCCGAAGCGGACGATCTGGTCCGGCCAGCGGCCACGATTGGTGGCGGCGAACACGCCGAGCGGAATACCGAAGCAGACGCCGACGACCAGGGCGACGAGGGCGAGTTCCAGTGTGGCGGGGAAGACGTGCAGCAGGTCGGATATGACCGGTCTTGCGGTCATGAGTGACTTGCCCATCTCGCCGTGGAATATTTTGTTCAGGTAGATCAGGTATTGTTGCCAGATCGGGAGATCGAGGTTCAATTCCTTGAAGACGCGCTCATAGGTACTGCGCGAGGCCTTCTCGCCGACAATGGCGATGACCGGGTCGATATTGATGCCGCGGCCGATGATGAAGGTGACGCAGGTCAGGCCGAGGAAGGTCAGGCTGACGGAGGACAGCAGGCTGAACGCCTTGCGGATGGGGCCGGCAAGGCGCCGGCCCCATCCTTCAGGCGCTTCAACCGCGGTTTCTGTCGTAACCGCGCTCACGGACGATCAGGACTTGGTGATCGTGCGGAAGAAATACGTGTCTTCCACGATGCCCGGCTTGTAGCCGGCCACATTCTTACGCGAGGCCACGATGGTCAGCGGCTGGAACATCAGGATGAAGGGGCCTTCATCGGTGATCTTCTTCTGGAGGGCGGCGTACATGGCGTCGCGCTTCTTGGGGTCGGTCTCCTTGACCGCGTCCATCGTCATCTTGTTGGACACGGGGTCCATGTAGTGGCTGCGCCAGGCGAGGGGCTTCGGCTTGTCGTCGCTGTCGTCGTCGTTCATGGCGAAGACGCCGGCGTTGGTGTGCGGGTCGAGGTAGTCCGGCGTCCAGCTGATGAACAGCAGCTGATGGCGCCGGGCGCGGATTTTGGCAATCATCTGCTTGCGGTCGGTGGCGACGATATTCACCTTCACGCCGGCCATGCCCATGGTCTGCTGCATCGACTGAGCGATTTCAGTGTTGGGCGACTGGTTGGAGATGTGCAGTTCAAGTTCCATGCCGTTGGGATAGCCGGCCTCGGCGAGCAGGGCCTTGGCCTTGGCGACATCGAGCTTGTAGGGGTTGTAGTCGGTCCAGCCGGGGAAGCCCTTGGGCAGGAAGGTCTGGTTGACGATGAACTGGCCCTTGAGGAACGAGTTCACCATGCCCTGGTAGTCGACGAGGTAGCGCAGAGCGGTGCGCACCTTCGGGTTCTTCAGGCGCTCGTCGCCCATGTTCATGTTGCAGTACCAGGTCCCCGAATAGGGGAAGGCTTCGACCTTGACGTCCTTGCTGGAGGCCAGCGCCTTGACCTGATCGGCCTGGAGGCTCCAGGCCATGTCGATGTCGCCCTTCTCAAGCTGCAGACGCTGGCTGGCGGGCTCGGGGACGTGGCGGATAACGACGCGCTTCAGCTTCGAGGCGAGGCGGTAGGTGGAGAGTGCCTCGAGCGTGACCGACTCGTTGGGCTTCCAGGAGGAGAGCTTGTAGGCGCCCGAGGTGGAGGAGTGCGTCTTGAGGTATTCGTTGCCGAGATCGCCGGCCTTCTCGTTGGCCATCACGACCTTCTTCTCGACCACCGAGGCGGCGACGGTCGCCATCAGGTTCAGCACCATGACGGGCGAGAAGTCTTCGACGATCTTGAACTGCAGCGTGTTGGCGTCGACGGCCTTGATGAGGTCCTTGACGTTGGCCTTGCTCCAGCCGAGCTGGGTGAACAGGAAGGCCGGGGTCTTGTCCATCAGCACGACGCGCTGCAGCGAGAAGGCCATGTCCTCGGCGGTGACGGCGGCACCGCTCTCGAACTTCTGGTTCGGGCGGAGCTTGAAGGTGAAGGTCTTGTTGTCGGCGCCGACGGTCCAGCTCTGCGCGACACCGCCGACGATCTTGGTGAGATCTTCCGCTTCGTAACGGACCAGACGGTCATAGACGCTGGAGAGGAAGATCTGGGCGGAGATTTCATAGGCCTCGCCCGGGTCGCAGGTGATGATGTCATCGATCTGCGATGCGATGACCACCGTATCCTTCGGCGTGGCGGCGCTCGCCTCGTAGCTGGCCAGAAGCGTCGGCAGCACGGTCGTTGCCGATGCCGATGCCATAAATGTGCGGCGGTCCATCATGTCAGCCTCCTGTTTCAGGGTATTCCCTCACGACAGGCTACCCATGCGCCGGGCGAATGCAATCCCCCGTTACCAAAAAAGAGGCGGCGCCCGTGCGTTGCCAGTGTCCGGCGCCGCGGCTAGCCTCGAAGGCCATACCAGGAGGAAGCATCATGGCACTGAAACTCTACGGCGTCCCGCGCTCGCGGACGATCCGCAATATCTGGATGGCCTATGAACTCGGCATCGATTTCGAGCTGATCGAGGTGGGTATTGGCGCTGCCGGGAGCCGCAAGCCGGAATACATGGCGATCAACCCCAACGGGCACGTGCCGTTCATCGACGATGACGGGCTGATCCTGTGGGAGTCGCTGGCGATCAACTTCTATCTCGCCCGCAAGCATGGCGGGCTGGTGGCGCCGCAGAACCTGGGCGAGGAAGGCCAGGCGATGGCCTGGATGGCCTGGACGCTGACAGAGCTTGAGCCGCATGCCGCCCAGGCGCTCTACCATACCGTGATGTATCCCGAGCCCGAGCGCGATCCCGCCAAGGCGGCCGCCGCCATCGCCGGGGTGGCGGCACCGCTCGACGTGCTGGAAGCAGCGCTTGTGAAGGGCGGCGGCTGGCTGGTGGGCGGGCGCTTCACGGTGGCCGATCTCAACCTGTTCGGCGCGGCCTTCTATCTGCGCGGCACGCCACAGGTGTTCGACGGCAAGCCCGCGATCAAGGCCTGGATGGCGGCTTGCCGCGCCCGCCCGGCCGCGGTGCGCGCTTTCGCGTTGCGCGGAGACTAGCTGGCGCGGCCGTGAGCCAGGCTCAAATCCGCCGGCGCGCGATCCTCTGCGTGCTGGCGGCCTCTGCTGCCTTTGCCGTGGTGGCGGCGCTGATCAAGGCGGTCGGTGCCGGGATTCCGGCGGTCGAGGTGGCGCTGCTGCGCAGCCTGCTGATGGCGATCATCATCTATACGATGATGCGCCGGCAGGGTCTTGGGCCCGGGATTTGGCGCACCAAGCGGCCCTGGGGGCATGTGCAGCGGTCGCTGACCGGGTTCGCGGGGATGGTCTCGGCGTATTACGGCTATTCGCATCTGCCGCTCGCGGCCAACACGGCGCTGGGCTTTGCGATGCCGCTGGTGCTGACACTGATGTCCGTCGCGCTGCTGGGCGAGCGGCCGGAGGCGCCGCGGATTGTTGCGGTGTTCGCGGGGCTGGCGGGGGTGTTGATCATGGTGCGGCCGTGGAACGCGGCGGCTTCGGGGCTGCCGCTGATCCCGGTGCTGGTGGTGTTGGCTGGAGTGGTCGCCTGGGCGGGGGCGATGATCAGCATTCGCCGGTTGGGCGCCTCGGGTGAGAGCAACCAGGCGATCATTCTCTATTACTCGATCGGCAGCGTGGTGCTGGCGACCGGATTCGTCATCCCGGTTTGGGTGACGCCGACGGCCTGGCAATGGGTGGGCCTGGTCGGAGTCGGGTTGATCTCGACGATGGCGCAGATCCTGATGACCAACGCCTACCGCACCGGCGAGACGACGCTGATCGCCCCGTTCGAATACGGCTCCATCCTCTATACCTCCATCATCGGCATGCTCGTTTGGGGCGAATTTCCCGACGCGACAAGCTGGCTGGGCATCGCCGTGATCATCGCATCGGGTCTATATGTATGGCGTCGCGAAACACGTGCCGGTGCCAAGACCGGCTAGACGAGGAGGAAGAACATGCGCGGATTGATGCAGGAGCGCCCGCTGCTGGTGTCGGGGCTGATCGATTACGCCGAGAAATATCACGGCGACACCGAGATCATCTCCCGCCTGCCGGATCGCAGTGTGAATCGCAGCAACTGGCGCACCATCGCCTCGCGTTCGCGCCGGCTTGCCAATGCGCTGAACCGGCTTGGCGTGAAGCAGGGCGACCGGGTGGCGACGCTGGCGTGGAACTCCTACCGCCATCTCGAACTCTATTTCGGCGTCGCCTGCTCCGGCCTGGTGCTGCATACGGTGAACCCGCGGCTGTTCCCCGAGCAGATCCAGTACATCATCGACCACGCCGAGAACGGCTACGTGTTCTTTGACGTCGCCTTCGCGCCGATCCTGGAGAAGCTGGCGGCGCATTTGCCGAGCGTGCGCGGCTATGTCGCGCTGTGCAACGCCGATGAGATGCCGAAGGCCGATCTGCCCAACCTGCTGTGCTACGAGACGCTGCTCGCCGCCGAGAACGACGTGTTCGCCTGGCCGGACCTGCCGGAGAGTGCGGCCTGCTCGCTGTGCTACACCTCGGGCACCACGGGCAACCCGAAGGGTGTGCTGTATTCGCACCGCTCGCAGGTGCTGCACTCCATGGCGACCTGCACGCTCGATGGGCTCGCGATTTCCTCGCGTGACTCCATTTTGCTGATCGTGCCGCTGTTCCACGCCAATGCCTGGGGCGTGCCCTTCGCCGCCGCCCAGTGCGGCGCCAAGCTGGTGCTGCCTGGCTCGCTGCTGGATGGCGAGAGTGTGTTCAACCTGATGAAGGACGAGGAATGCAACTTCTCCATGGGCGTGCCCACGGTGTGGCTCGGCTTCTTCGACTATATCGAGCGCAACCGCGACAAGCTCGACCTCAAGGCGCTGAAGCTGGAGCGTGTGGCAGTGGGCGGTTCGGCGGCGCCGAAGGCGATTATCGAGAAATTCGACAAGCTGCTCGGCACTTTCCTCATCCATGCCTGGGGCATGACGGAGACCAGCCCGCTCGGCGCCATCTGCAACCCGCTGCCCAAGCATCGCGGCCTGCCGCAGGAGGAGATCTACGCGCTGCAAACCAAGCAGGGCCGGCCGATCTACGGCGCGGAACTGCGTATCCTCGGGCCGGATGGCACGGTTCAGCCGCATGATGGTGTGGCGGTCGGCGATTTGCAGATCCGCGGCAATTGGATCGTCTCGCAATACTTCAAGGCGGATGGCCCGGCGACGGACGCGGATGGCTGGTTCACCACCGGGGACGTCGCGAAGATCGATCCGGATGGCTACGTGCAGCTGACCGACCGCTCGAAGGACGTCATCAAGTCCGGTGGCGAGTGGATCAGCTCGATCGACGTGGAGAACATCGCGGTCGGCCACCCCGACGTGCAGGAGGCCGCGGTGATCGGCGTGTATCACCCGCGCTGGCAGGAGCGGCCGCTGCTGCTGATCCATCGCAAGCCCGGGCGGGAGCCGAGCAAGGAGGACATCCTCAACTTCCTCAGCGACAAGATCGCGAAGTGGTGGATGCCGGATGACGTGGTGTTCGTGGAGTCGCTGCCCCACACCGCCACCGGCAAGCTGCTGAAGATCGCGCTGCGCGAGACCTACCGCGATCATTTGACGGCAAGCTGAAGCGTGCCGTTCGACGGTTCGACCCGGCTGCATTTTATCCTGGGCGACCCCATCGCCCAGGTGAAGGCGCCGGGGGGGATGACGGAGGAGTTCCGCGCCCGCGGGCTGAACGCGGTGATGCTGCCGTTGCACGTGGCGCCGGCCGATTTCGACGGTGTGGTTGCGGCGATGACGCAGGCGCGCAACGTCGATGGGTTGATCGCCACCATCCCGCATAAGTTTTCGGCCTATGGGGCCTGCGCCAGTACCTCCGAGCGCTCACGGATTTTGGGCGTGGTCAACGTGATGCGGCGCAATGACGATGGCACCTGGCACGGCGACATGATCGACGGGCTGGGGCTCGCGTCCGCCATTCTTGCCGGCGGCGGTGAGATCGCCGGCAAGCGTTGCCTGATGGTCGGGGCGGGCGGCGCGGGCTCGGCGATTGCGCTCGCACTGCTCGATGAGGGGGCGGGGTTGCTCGCCATCCATGACAGTGATACCGCGCGGCGGGACGCGCTGATCGGGCGGCTCGCGCCGGTGCATCCCGGGCGCGTGGCCGTGGGTTCGGCCGATCCATCGGGGTATGACGTGATTGTCAACGCCACGCCGGCGGGGATGCGGCCGGGGGATGCGCTGCCGCTCGACGTGACGCGGCTGACGCCGGCGATGTTCGCGGCCTGCGTGATCACCGCGCCGGAGGTGCCGACCTGGCTGGCGGCGGCGCGCGCGGCGGGGTGCCGGACGGCGACGGGGACGGAGATGTTCGATTGCATCCTGGTCAGGATGACGGATTACCTGCTGCGGGCCTGATAGAAAGAAAGCGCTTCTTTTTGAAAAAAGAAGCAAAAACTTTTTATCCGTTTGGTTGGGAGCCCACTGGGGATACTCGGAGCCAAACGGATAGAAGTTTTTTGCTTCTTTTTTTCAAAAAAGAAGTTCTTGCTTACCGCTTCTTCTGCACCTGCGTCACATCCCGCACCGCGCCACGCGCGGCCGACGTGGTGAGCGCCGCATAGGCCTGCAGTGCCGCCGAGACCTTGCGATTGCGCGTGGCGGGCTGCCAGGGGGTGTCGGAGGCCTCCATTTCGGCGCGGCGGGCATCGAGCTCGGCATCGCTCACCCGCACGTTGATGGTGCGGTTGGGGATGTCGATGTCGATCATGTCGCCATCGCGTACCAGGCCGATGGTGCCGCCCTCGGCGGCTTCCGGCGAGCAGTGGCCGATGGAGAGGCCGGCGGTGCCGCCGGAGAAGCGGCCATCAGTGACGAGCGCGCAGTATTTGCCGAGGCCTTTCGACTTCAGGTAGCTCGTGGGATACAGCATTTCCTGCATGCCCGGGCCGCCCTTGGGGCCTTCATAGACGATCAGCACGATGTCGCCAGCCACCACCTTGCCGCCGAGAATGGCTTCCACCGCCTGGTCCTGGCTCTCGAAGCGCTTCACCGCGCCGGAGAATTTCAGGATCGAGGCATCGACGCCGGCGGTCTTCACGATGCAGCCATCGAGCGCGATGTTGCCCTTGAGCACGGCGAGGCCGCCGTCCTTGGAGAAGGCGTGCGCGACGTCACGGATGACGCCGGTGCTGCGATCGGTGTCCAGATCATCGTAGCGGGCGTTCTGGCTGAAGGCGACCTGGGTGGGGATGCCGCCGGGGGCGGCCATGAAGAAGTGCTTCACCCCGTCGGTCGGGCTGCCCGCGATGTCCCAGCGGTCCATCGCCGCACCCAGCGAGGCGGCGTGAACGGAGCCGACGTCGCGATGGATCAGCCCGCCACGATCAAGCTCGGCGAGGATGCCGAGAATGCCGCCGGCGCGATGCACGTCCTCGACATGCACGTTGGCGACGGAGGGCGCGACCTTGCAGACGCAGGGCACGCGGCGGGAGAGACGGTCAATATCGTCCATCCCGAAGGGCACCTCGCCCTCCTGGGCGGCGGCCAGCAGGTGCAGCACCGTGTTGGTGGAGCCGCCCATGGCGATATCCAGCGTCATCGCGTTTTCGAAGGCCTTGAAGGTCGCGATGTTGCGGGGCAGCAGGCTCACGTCATCCTGCTCGTAGTAGCGCTTGGTGATGTCGACGATGGTGCGGCCGGCCTCGAGGAACAGGCCCTCGCGATCGGCATGGGTGGCGACGATGGTGCCGTTGCCGGGCAGGGCCAGGCCCAGCGCCTCGGTGAGGCAGTTCATCGAATTGGCGGTGAACATGCCGGAGCAGGAGCCGCAGGTGGGACAGGCCGAACGCTCGATGACCTTCACCTCGTCATCGGTGTAGCCATCGGTATCGCCCGCAGCGATCATGGCGTCGATCAGGTCGACGGCCATTTTCTTGCCGCGATGCACGATCTTGCCGGCCTCCATCGGGCCGCCCGAGACGAAGACAGTGGGGATGTTGAGGCGCATGGCGGCCATCAGCATGCCGGGCGTGATTTTGTCGCAGTTGGAGATGCACACCAGCGCGTCGGCGCAATGGGCGTTGACCATGTATTCCACGGCATCCGCGATCAGCTCGCGCGAGGGCAGGCTGTAGAGCATGCCGTCATGCCCCATGGCGATGCCGTCATCAACCGCGATGGTGTTGAATTCCTTGGCGACACCGCCGACGCTCTCGATCTCGCGGGCGACGAGCTGCCCGAGGTCCTTGAGGTGGACATGGCCGGGGACGAACTGGGTGAAGGAGTTGGCAATCGCGATGATCGGCTTGCCGAAATCGCCATCTTTCATGCCGGTGGCGCGCCACAGCCCGCGGGCGCCGGCCATGTTGCGGCCATGGGTCGTCGTGCGGGAGCGATAGGCGGGCATGATGTTCCTCCTTGGATGGTGATGCTGGGATGCACCGGGACGGGGGTGATGTCCAGATTTGACGACGCCGACCTGATATCGCAAGAGCAGGGGCCGGTTTTCGCACGCGTTGGCGACGCCGGACCCCATGGAGGCGCATGATGCCGCAGGCCCGCCCGAACATCATCCTGATCCTGGTCGATGACATGGGGTTCGCCGACCTCGGCATCATGGGCTCGGAAATCCGCACCCCGCATATTGATGCGATGGCGCGCAACGGCGCCCTGCTGTCCTCGATGTACAACTGCGCCAGATGCTGCCCGACCCGGGCGGCGATGTTGACCGGGCTCTACCCGCACAAGGCCGGCATCGGCCATATGGGCGCCAATCTCGGCACACCGGCCTATCAGGGCTTTCTGCGCAATGACAGCGCGACCATCGCCGAGTTGCTGCGCCTCTCCGGCTACCGCACGTATATGTCCGGCAAATGGCATGTCGGCGGCGATTTTTTCGCCCGCCATGTCGATAGCTGGCGCTTCGGCGATCTCGAGCACCCCACCCCGCGGCAGCGTGGGTTCGACCGGTTCTACGGCATTCTTGATGGGGCGACGCATTTCTTCTCGCCGCATTGCGTGATCGAGGATGACCGCCGGATCGAGGTGGCGCCGAGCGACTATTATCTGACCGACGCCATCACCGACAAGGCGATCGGCATGATCGAGCAGGGCGGCGCCGATGATGCGCCGTTCTTCCTCTACCTCGCCCATGCCGCGCCGCACTGGCCGCTGCACGCCCATGAGGAGGACATCGCCCGCTACGACGGCACTTACTCCAAAGGCTGGGACGCCATCCGCACCGCGCGGCACGAGGAGATGCTGGCGCGCGGCGTGCTCCAGCACAAATGGGCGATCTCGGCGCGGGACAGTGCGGCGCCGCCCTGGGCGGATATCCGGCAGCAGGACTGGGAGGCCAACCGGATGGCGGTCTATGCCGCCATGGTCGATCGGATGGACCAGTCGATCGGCCGGCTGCTGGCGGCTTTGCGCCGGCTCGGCAAGTACGACGACACGCTGATCCTCTTCCTCTCCGACAATGGCGGCTGCGCGGAGCTGATGGAGGAGGATGGCTGGGCGAAGTTCTACCCCGATCGCCATAATGACGGGCGGCGCATCCAGATGGGCAACCGGCCGAGCCTGCGCCCCGGCGGGCCGCTCACCTTCATGAGCTATGACCTGCCCTGGGCCAATGTCTCCAACGCGCCCTTCCGCCTCTACAAACACTGGGTGCATGAGGGCGGCATCTCAACCCCGATGATCGCCCATTGGCCGGCCCGCATCCAGCAGCCCGTGATCGGCCATGCAGCCTGCCACGTCGTCGACATCCTGCCGACCATCCTCGATGCCGCCGGCGCCCCCTATGCCAGCGAACTCGGCGGCCACGCCCTTCAGCGGCTTGACGGCGAGACACTGATGCCGCTCCTGCGCGGGCAGGACTGGGCGCGTGGCCAGCCGATTTTCTGGGAGCATGAGGGCAACGCGGCGGTGCGGGCGGGGAACCTCAAGCTGGTGCGCAAATTCGGCGAGCCTTGGGAACTCTATGACATGGAGACGGACCGTACTGAGCTGCATGATCTCGCCCATCGTGCCAAACCGCAGGCCGAGCGCCTCGCCCGTGAATTCGGCCATTGGGCGGAGACGGTGGGCGTGATCGATTGGGCGGTGCAACTCCCCAAGCTGATGGAGGCATGGGATCGCGGCAACGAGAACGGGTGAGGGGGTGGTGCGCCCGGCAGGACTTGAACCCGCGACCAAGCCGTTATGAGCGGCCCGCTCTAACCAACTGAGCTACAGGCGCATCCGGGTGGAGGATTGCCCCAGACGATCCGCCGGCGCAACCCGCCTGACGCGGAGCCGCGGGAATGCTACCCTCCGGAGGCACTCCGATTCGGGAAACCAGCATGTCCGCGCACGCCACCCAGCCGCCCGCCGCCTCGCCTGACGAGCATCCCGTGCGTTTCGACCTGCTGACCGAGAACCCCGTCTACAAGCCCTTCCGCTACCCCTGGGCCTACGAGGCCTGGCTGATGCAGCAGCGCGTGCACTGGCTGCCCGAGGAAGTGCCCCTCGCGGATGACGTGAAGGACTGGCACCGCAACATCACCGCCGGCGAGCGCAACCTGCTCACCCAGATCTTCCGCTTCTTCACCCAGGCCGATGTCGAGGTGAACAACTGCTACATGAAGCACTACAGCCAGGTCTTCAAACCGACCGAAGTGCTGATGATGCTCTCCGCCTTCTCGAACATCGAGACGGTGCATGTGGCGGCCTACTCGCATCTGCTCGACACCGTGGGCATGCCGGAGCTCGAATACCAGGCCTTCCTCCGCTACAAGGAGATGAAGGACAAGTTCGACTACATGCAGTCCTTCTCCGTGCACTCCAAGCACGAGATCGCCAAGACCTTGGCCGCTTTCGGTGCCTTCACCGAGGGGCTGCAACTCTTCGCCTCCTTCGCCATCCTGCTGAATTTCCCGCGCTTCGGGAAAATGAAGGGCATGGGGCAGATCATCACCTGGTCGGTCCGCGACGAGACGCTGCATTGCCTCTCCATCATCCGGCTCTTCCGCACTTTCGTGCAGGAGAACCCGGAGATCTGGACCGAGGAGCTGCGGCGCGAGATCTACATCACCTGCGCCACCATCGTGGACCACGAGGACGCCTTCATCGACCTCGCCTTCGAGATGGGCGCCATCGAGGGGCTCGATGCCCGTCAGGTCAAGCAATACATCCGCTACATCGCCGACCGCCGGCTGACCCAGCTCGGTCTCAACGTGCTGTTCCACGTCGATCGCAACCCGCTCCCCTGGCTCGACGAGATGCTCAACGCGGTGGAGCACGCCAATTTCTTCGAGAACCGCGCCACCGAATACAGCAAGGCCTCGACCACCGGCACCTGGGAGGAGGCCTTCGCCAACGGCACCTTCGAGACCGCGCAACCGGAGGGGCTGCTGCTGCCGGGCGAATAGCCCGGCTTGCCCGGCGGGGCGGGTGCCGCCACATTGGGCATCATGATGCGCATTATCCGCTACACCGCTGTCTTCCTGATATGTCTCGTACTGGCCGGATGGGCCGCGCTCTGGCTGCGCCCGGATTGGCGGGACATGCTGCGCACGCCCACCGGCGGGCTGTCCTTGCCTGGCAGCTTGGCGGTGGGCGGTCCGTTTTCCCTGGTCGACCACACCGGCAGGCGGGTGAGCGATGAGACGTTCCGCGGCAAGTGGATGCTGCTCTATTTCGGCTACACCTTCTGCCCCGATGTCTGCCCGACCGAGCTGCAGAACATCGCCAACGCGCTCGATCTGCTGGGCCCGGACGCGAACAAGATCATCCCCATCTTCGTGACTGTCGATCCGGCGCGCGATACCGTGGCGGTGCTTGGTGAGTATGTGAAGTTGTTCGACCCGCGTATCATCGGTCTCACCGGCAGCGACGCGGAAATCGCCGCCGTCGCCAAAGCCTACCGGGTTTATTACGCGAAGGCGGAAAGCAAGACTTCTACCACTTATTTGATGGACCATTCCTCCTTTCTTTATCTGGTTGGCCCCGATGGCGGGTTTCGCGCGCTTTTCCGTCAGGGTATTGCTCCAGAGACCTTGGCGAAGGCCCTACGTGCAAGGATCGACGGTTCGTGATATGCGGCCTCGCCACCCATGCCTTGAACGGATGATCCCATGAGCGACTTCAACGACGCCGACGACCAGCCACGCGACGCGACGCCCTCCGGCGCGCCGCGCTACAGTCGCCGGCTGTCCGACAAGATCCTCATCGCGTTCCACCAGGCGTGCGACCAGGGCGACTACGAGGTAGCCGAGCAGTTGCTGCATATTCTCGAGCAGATGCTGCAGCGCCGTCCGTCGGTGACCGACACCAACCGCCGCCGCAGCATGGAGAGCCTGGTCGCGGCGCATGAGCGGCTTTGGTATCTCCGCCACCCCGAAGGCACCCACCAGTAGGCCGCGTTCAGGCCGATTTGCGTTCGGCTTTGGTCTTCAGATAGTGGCGATGCGCCTTGGCGCGGTTCCCGCAGGCGGACATCGTGCACCAGCGGCGATTGGCTGATTTGCTGTCATCGATGAACAAGTAGCCGCAGACGGGGTTGGCGCAGACCCTGAGTCGTCCGCGGCGCGCGCCGGTCAGCAGATCCGCGGCCGACCACAGGACGGGCGAGAGCAGCGAGGCCACCGATGACGTATCGGGCGGCGGCACCTTCCAGCCGATTTTTCCATCGCGCAATTCCAGCGTCTGCCGGGTGGCGGCCTGGCGCAAAGCGAGGTTGAGGCCGCTGAGGTCGGGCATATGCCCCTCCGCGGCGGTTCGCATGGCGCGATAGATGATTTCCCGCAGGCCGAGCGCGGCGGCGAAGGCGGTCGTCTTGTCGTCCTCGGCCGCATTCCAATGGGCCACCGATCGCGCGATCGCGGGGGCGCTGTCCGGCAGGGCAGTCCCCATCCAGGCGGCGACGTCGTCGATCGCGTTCAACTCCTCCGTCGGGCGCGGGGAGCCACGCCAGTAGCGGGTGTTCACGAAAGCGAGGCAGAGATCATCGGTGGGCAAGCCGAGGCTGAGCGGCGTGGGGGCAGGGTCCATGCCGAAGCCTACTAACCGACTCCGGGGTTGACAACACGCGGGTGATATATAACCGTTAATATGGTTACATAATCCGGAGGGCAAAATGCTCGATCACATCTCCATCGGCGTCCGCGACCTCGTGGCCGCGCGGCGCTTCTACGACGCGGTGTTCGCGCCGCTCGGCTATCGCTGCATCTATGAAGGCGACGGCTATGCCGGTTACGGCGACGCAGCACCGGAATTCTGGCTGAACGCGACCAAGACGCCGGTCCCCGCCGATCCGGAGTCCGGCCTGCATATCTCGCTGGTCGCGCCCACCCGGGCGTCCGTCGCGGCGTTCCACGCGGCGGCGCTCGTCGCCGGCGGGGCCGATAACGGGCCGCCGGGGCTACGGACGCAGTATGGCGACAGCTATTTCGCCGCCTTCATCATCGACCCCGATGGCTACCGCATCGAGGCGCATACCGAATCAGCCGTCTGAGGCGGAAGGCGGGATGCAGAAGGCGAAGTCGCAGCCCTGGTCCGCCTGGGTGACCTGCTCGATATAAAGGCGCAGGTACCCCCGGTCCGACCCGGGATGCGGCGGCGGCGGCACCCAGGCGGCGCGGCGGGCGGCGAGTTCGGCGTCATCGACCAGCAGGTCGATCCGCCGCCCCTCGGCGTCGAGGCGGATGCGATCGCCGTTGCGCACCAGGCCGAGCGGCCCGCCATCGGCGGCCTCGGGGGTGATGTGCAGCACGATGGTGCCGAAGGCGGTGCCGGACATGCGGGCGTCGGAAATGCGCACCATGTCCTTCACCCCCGCCCGGGCGAGTTTCTTGGGGATCGGGATATAGCCGGCCTCCGGCATCCCCGGCGCGCCTTTCGGGCCGGCGTTGCGGAGGACGAGCACGTCATCGGCAGTTACGTCGAGGTCGGGGTCATCGAGGCGATTGGTCATGTCCTCCAGCCCGTCGAACACCACGGCGCGGCCTTCGTGCTGCATCAGGCGTTCGGTGGCGGCGGAGCGTTTCAGGAGCGCGCTCCCGGGGGCCAGGTTCCCACGCAGCACGGCGAGGCCGCCGCCGGTGGCGATGGGGTTTTCGCGGGACCGGATCACGGTCTGGCCGGGCACCATCTCGGCGCCGGCAATGCGGTCGGCGATCGTGCCGCCATCCACGGTGGCGCAGGTGGTGTCGAGCAGGGGGGCGAGTTCCTTGAGCAGGCGGGGGACGCCGCCGGCCCAGTGGAAATGCTCCATGTAGTGATCGCCGGAGGGCTTGAGATCGACGAGGACGGGTACATCCAGGCCCAGGCGGTCGAAGCCTTCGAGGTCGATATTGATACCGAGCCGGCCGGCGACGGCGGTGAAATGGATGACCGCGTTGGTCGAGCCGCCGATGGCCTGGAGCACTGTGAAGGCGTTGCGGAAGGCGGCCTCGGTCATGATGTCGCGCGGGCGGGTGCCTTCCCGGGCGAGTTTGACCGCGGCGGCGCCGGAGGCTTCGGCGACGCGGATTCGATCGGCATGGGTGGCGGGGACGGAGCCGCCGCCTGGGAGGCACATGCCGAGCGCTTCGACCATGGTCGAGACGGTGGATGCCGTGCCCATCACCATGCAGGTGCCTTTGGTGGGGGCGAGGCGGTCGGTCAGGGCGTCGATGTCGTCAGCGTCGATTTCGCCGGCGCGGTATTTCGCCCACATGCGGCGGCAATCGGTGCAGGCGCCGAGGACTTCGCCCTTGTAGTGGCCGACCAGCATCGGCCCGGTGGGGACGACGATGGCGGGGATGTCGGCCGAGGCGGCGCCCATGAGCTGGGCCGGCAGGGTCTTGTCGCAACCGCCGACCAGAACCACCGCGTCCATCGGCTGGGCGCGGACCATTTCCTCGGTGTCGAGCGCCATCAGATTGCGCAGGAACATCGAGGTGGGGTGAGAGAAGCTTTCATGGATAGAGATGGTGGGGAACACCATCGGCATCCCGCCGGCCAGCATGACGCCGCGCTTGATCGCGTTGATCAGGTCCGGGACATTGCCGTGACAGGGGTTGAAGTCGGAATAGGTGTCGGTGATCCCGATGATCGGCCGGTCCAGCGCTTCGTCGCCGTATCCCATGGCCTTGATGAAGGCGCGGCGGAGGAACAGCGAGAACCCCGCGTCGCCATAGGTGGCCAGACCCTTGCGCAGACCGGTCGCCATCGGACTACTCCGCCGCCGCGGCGAGGGTGAGGCCGGGGACCGGGGCGTTGGTGATGGCGCTCATCCGTTCGCGGACGTTGAACAGGCGGGTTTCAAGGTTCTCGATCGCCGGGTTGGATTTGAGGCGGGCGACAATGGGGCCATCGAGATAGGCCTGGGCCTGGACCATGGTCTCGAAGAGATAAAGGCCGCCGACACGAGGCTCATCGGGGGCATCGAGCCAGATTTTCCAGGCCAGGCCATCGACGGAGAGGAACTTGGTGGCAACCTCGTCGGTGTAGCGCTTTTCCCAGTCGGCGCGGGAGATGCCGGTGTAGGTGTAGTTGACCTGCAAGATGACCATGGTTTCCTCCTGGGCGTGTGGGGTCAGCCTAGGGGTTTGCCGCGGGTTTTGCCAGACGGGGCCAGAAGGAGAAGGCAGCGCTTCGTTCCAAAAATACAGCGTGGATTCAAATCTGGAGCGCATGAACACCGGTGCGGCGGCGGGCGCGGCGGCACCCGTGGCGGATCGCCTTCGATCCGAGATAATCGCTGCCTGCTTTCGTCCCACACACAAGATT
>CAIYPH010000670.1 GCA_903928045.1 uncultured Rhodospirillales bacterium | reverse complement strand
GAGATCGAGCGCAAGATCGCCGATGCCGCCGAGATGCTGGAGATCGGCGAGTTGCTGGCCCGTAAGCCGACCCAGCTCTCTGGCGGCCAGCGCCAGCGGGTCGCGATCGGGCGGGCCATCGTGAAGCAGCCGCGCGCCTTCCTGTTCGACGAGCCGCTCTCCAACCTCGATGCCGCCCTGCGCAGCCGCACCCGCATCGAGCTCGCCCGGCTGCACCAGCGCGTCAGCTCGACGATGATTTTCGTCACCCACGACCAGGTCGAGGCGATGACGATGGCGACGCGAATCGTGGTGATGAACCAGGGACGGATCGAGCAGGTCGGCACCCCCATGGAAATCTACCAGCGCCCGCGCACCCGCTTCGTCGCCGGGTTCATCGGCGCGCCGGCGATGAATTTTCTGCCCGTCACCGGCGTTACCGAGCGCGGCGGCATGGCGGTGGCGCGGCTGCCCGATGGCAGCGAGGTGGCGACCGAGGTTCCGATCGGCGCGGTCAAAGCGGGCGCAAACCTGACCCTCGGCGTGCGCGCCGAGCATGTGCTGCCGGGCGATGGGGCGGCGGCCAAGGTCGATGTGATCGAGCGGCTGGGTGAGCGCACCCTGGTCTATGCCAATCTCAGCGACGGCAGCGCCGTGGTCTATGACGAGCCGGGCGATGTGCAAGTGTCGGTCGGCGAGAATGTGGCGCTCACCATCGATGGCGCGGCCGCGCATCTCTTCGGGCCGGACGGGCTCGCCTTGCATGGCTGAGCGCGCCGCCTCCGGCATCGGGCTATCGCGGCTCTCGAACGGGCTTTTCGTCGCGCCCTACATGTTGCTGGTGTTCGGGCTGCTGTTCGCGCCGCTGGTGTTGGGCATCTGGCTCGCGTTCCAGGACTACGACATGCTGGGCGGCTGGGCCGGTGGCGTGGGGCTCGAGAACTTCCAGAACCTGCTGGATGACAAGATTTTCCGCGGCACGGTGCGCAACACCATCAAATTCGTGCTGATGACCACGCCGGCCTTCGTGGCACTCGGCCTGTTTCTCGCCCTCGCGCTGAACAACAGCCTGCGCCGCAGCGCCATCCTGCGGGCGATTTTCTTCGGCTCCTCGGTGCTCTCTGTCACCATCGTCACGTTGATTTGGCGGCTGGTCTATCTGCCGGATCGCGGCCTGCTCGCCGATATTCTCTCGCTGGTGAGCCTGCCCAGCGTCGATCTCGTCACCAGCCAGACCTGGGCGCTGCCGGCGATTGCCATCGTGACGGTGTGGTGGATCATCGGCCTGCCGATGACGCTGTTTCTCGCCGGCCTCCAGCAGATCCCGCCCGAGCTTTACGAGGCGGCGGCGCTCGACAATGCCAGCCGCTGGCGCACGCTCATCTCCATCACCCTGCCTTCAATCCGCCGCACCATCATCGTCGTCGCGGTGATCGAGGTGATCCTGCAATTCCAGCTGTTCGGCCAGGCGCTGCTGATCACCGGCGGCGGGCCGGATAATACGACGCGCCCGATGGTGCAGTTCATCTACGAGGCCGGCTTCCGAGACCTGCAGCTTGGCTTCGCTGCCGCGGCCTCGCAGGTGCTGTTCGCCCTCATGCTGATCGCGGCACTGGCCCAGATGTGGGCCGGCCGCCGGCGGGAGGGCTAGGTTATGGCGACGTATCGGCGGGGCAGGGGGCTCGGCGACCGGCTGCTGCTGCTCGCGGTGGTGGCGCTGGCGATCGTCTGGATCGCTCCCATCGTCTGGGTGATCGGCCTGTCCTTCAAGCCGAATGACGTGCTGATGCGCAGCACCGGCGGTATTCATCTGCCGCCCTTCACACTGAAGAACTACGTCGACATCATCGCCTCGTCCCAGGTGTTTGGCTGGATGCTCAACAGCTTCATCGTCGCCATCGGCCAGACGGTGCTGACCCTGGTGATCGCCTCGCTCGCTGGCTACGGCTTCGCGCGCACCAATTTCCCCGGCCGGAACGTGCTGTTCGTGCTGGTGCTGGCCGCCCTCGCG
>CAIYPH010000669.1 GCA_903928045.1 uncultured Rhodospirillales bacterium | reverse complement strand
CGCCGCCTGCCACGGGCTGTTCCGCCGCGCCTGGTCGCTGCCGCTCGAGGGATCGGTCGGCTATGCCGACTTCAAGGCGGCGAGCAAGGCGGCGCCGATGCCGTTCACCTCGGGCGCCTATTCGCGCGACGGGTCCAACAACACCGCCTCGGCGCTCGACCTGGCGGCGCTGATGGTGCTGATCCAGCAGAACAAGGCCGGCACGCCAGAGGACTGCGCCGACATGATCGCCATCATGGAGTACCAGCACTACCAGAACCGGGTGCCGCGCTTCCTGCCGCAGGGCAGCGTGGCCAACAAGACCGGCTCACTGCGTGGGCTGCGCAACGACACCGGGCTGATCCGCCGCGGCGCCGGCGACACCATCGCGTTCGCGCTGTTCACCTTCGACGCGACGGAGCTGCCGCACGGCAATTCGCGGCAGTTGGTGGAGGCCAATGTACGGATCGAGACGCTGATGGGCGAGGTCGGTCAGTGCCTGTGGGACAGCTTCGCGCAATAGGGCTGGTCAGGCCGCCATGGCAATGGCGCGGAGGATTTCGGCCTCGGCGTCCTCGCGGCCGCCCCAGCCGGTGACTTTCACCCATTTGCCTTCCTCGAGGTCCTTGTAGTTCTCGAAGAAGTGGGCGATGGCGCGGCGGGTGATGTCCGGCAGGTCCGCGATGTCGTTGATGAGGGCGTGCTGCGGGTGGATCTTGTCGTGGGGGACGCAGATCAGCTTGGTGTCGCGCCCGGCCTCGTCATCCATGAACAAAATCCCGATCGGCCGCGCCCGCACGACCGCGCCCGGCACCACCTGGGCGGGGACCAGCACCAGCGCATCCGCGGGGTCGCCGTCCTCGGAGAGGGTGCCGGGGATGAAGCCGTAGGCGGCGGGGTAGGCGGTGGGGGTGAAGAGGAAGCGATCGACGAAAATCGCACCGCTCTCCTTGTCGATCTCGTATTTCACCGAGGAGCCCTGCGGGATCTCGATCACCACGTTGATGTCGTGCGGCGGGTTGCGCCCGGTGGAGATTTTGCTGACGTCCATGATCTAGGCCCTCGGCTGAATGCGTGGCGGGGGCATAGCGGAGGGCGGCGGCGCGGTCCATGGCTTTTGCTGCAATGCAGCATAAAGTGATCGGGTTGGCCCAATATGTTGGTTTGCCGCGTTACGAATGCTCAGGGCGGGACGGTACGGCAAGCCGATTTGGTGCGCGAACATGCTCAATCATTCGTCGCACGTCCGGGCTCTCGTTCAGGCTGACGACTGACACGTCCGGATGCTGGAGTGGGAATACCCTGAATATCTCGTCGGCGAAGGCCTGCCCGATCTGGTCGATACCCTCGAAATCCAACATGACCTCGGAAAACTCGGAAAACCGAGCCAATATCCGCTTGGCCTGGGAGCGAGAGACCAGTTGTTCACCGGGGTAGCGTCCGAGCTTGACCGGCACATGGGTCTTCCTGAATGAAATGGCGCCAGGAGTCTGGAATTTATCGAACACCTCCCGGGTAGTCCATTCTGCTGCGGTCGAGATTACCATTCGCACCCAAGTCCCATCGGTTGTTTTGGCCTCGTCGCCAGTCTCGATCAGCCAATCCGAGCCAAACATCATCGTTCGGACATAGAACAACCCGCCGGATAAGATCGAAAAGCTATTGAACATACGGGAGGAGAAGAATATGCCCTCTCCGGCATGTCGCTTCGCATCAGATGTTAGGCGTCCCTTCGACAATTCCAGAAGGGCGTGACGCGGGTCGAGCAAATTGAAGTCGCGCCTGATCTTATTGAAGATTCCTACCCCGTCGTCGGCGATCAGTATGTTGATCTCGTCGAAATACCGCGTGACTTCGATGCGTGCACTCTTCCCTTCGGAGTGATCGCCGCAGTTGTTCAGGATCTCGGTGAAGCCATATTGGCAGATGTCTAATACATTCCGCGTGACGCCGGTCAGATGGGGTGCAACGCGAATACGCCAGACCGCATCTTCGGCCATATCGTGCGACAGCTTCACCTTAAACCCTATCTGCGCGATCGGCTTGCGAGCATATGTGCGCGCGCGTGTTTTGCCCTCTGAGAGTAGAAGACCTTCGGCAACGAGCCGCCTCAGATAGCCAGCCACAGCTGCACGTGTGATGCCGAACTTAGCCGCGGCCAACGACGCGATCGTACCGGGATTAGCCGCGACTTGACGGAGGATGAAATCACGGATTGCCGGATTCTCTCTGCTCTTGCGCGGCATGGTCTAGTATCGCTCCTGGGTCGGAAGTTTGCTGCTAATTGATATAGGATGGGGTCGTCCATTGCAAAAGATAAGGGGGGTATTGTCAATCTTAAGCCCCTTCACAAAAAAGCCCCGGAGGTTTCCCCCCGGGGCCTTTCTCTCAACTCTGCCGGAAGATCAGTGCGCGACGTGCGCCAGGATCGCCAGCAGCAGCAGCGCCACGATGTTGGCGATCTTGATCATCGGGTTCACCGCGGGGCCCGCGGTGTCCTTGTAGGGGTCACCCACGGT
>CAIYPH010000668.1 GCA_903928045.1 uncultured Rhodospirillales bacterium | reverse complement strand
TCAGCCGGACATAGTCCTTCACCACCGTGTAGCCGCCACCATACCCATGCTCGTCGCGCAGACGTTCGAAGATCCGCTTGGCCGTGTGCCGCTGCTTCGCCGGCGCCGTCACGTCGGCCGCCAGGATCGCATCGATCACCGGAACCAGAGGACCCAGCTTCGGCTTCGCTACCGGCTTCACCCGCGTGTAGCCGGGCGGTAGCGAGAACCGGCACATCTTCGACACCGTCTCGCGGCTCAGGCCAAACACCCGAGCCGCTTCGCGCCGGCTGTTCCCATCGCTGAACACAAACTGCCGAACCGCTGCATAGACCTCCACGGCAAACATCCCCGGCCAACCCCAAAGCAGTCAGCCTACCAACTGGACGGGTTTTACCCCGCCGCGCTCAGCACAACGCCGGCGCTCCACTGGCTGGGTTTCTCACCGCCGTGCACACGCGCCGGCGGCGTCGCGCAGCAGTGCCATCACGTTGACGGTCTCGCCGGGCCGGTAGATGCCGCGATCCGTCCAGGCATAGGCGTCGATCGGGCCGGACGGCGCCATGCCGGTCACGCCGCGATCGGAGAGGTCGAAGGCGGCGGCGTGAAGATCGAGGGTCGCAAAGTCGCCGTTATCAGCGAAGAGATGCAGCGCGGACGGCGCCTGGCCGCCGGGGCCGCGCAGCATCGGCACCGGAAAACGCACTAGCCCCTCAGTATCGGCGCGGGCTTCGGCGATGATGTCATTGTTCTGCGCCAGCAGGCGGACGAGCACATCCGCCCGGGTTTTCGCGGTGGCGTAGTCGCGGGTCTGCACGGTCAGCCCGTCATTGCCACGCCAGACGGTGGGGGCGAGATCGGTGCGCAGGATCAATTGCACCCCGCCCTGCCAGAACTGGGTGCCGTCCCCCTGGGTGACCAGCAGGGCGAAAATGCCGGGGCCGGCGGACTTCAGCGCGTCGGGCAGCGGGAGCGTGGTGCGGATGGTGCGGTTGTCGGCAAAACCGGGAATGTCGGCCTTGCCGCTCCATATCTCGCTGCCGGCCTCCTCGCCAAGATTATTGGCTTTCCAGTAGTCCAGGCTCTCGCCGAGCTTGACCCGCCGCAGCAGCATGCCGACGTTGCGCTCGCTGAGGCGGATGATCTTCAGCGCCACCGTCGAGATATTCACCGTGCTCACCGTCACCGATGCGGGCTGAAAGCGCGGCAGCACGAAGAAGCGCGAATCGAACGTCACCCCGGGCTGGCGGTTCGGCATCGCCACCGGCAGGCTGGTCTCCTTGTGCAGGGTGGCGCCGCCCTGCGCGGGGAGGCCGGCGCGCAGCACGATGGTGGTCGTCTTCGCCGGCAGCAGGCCGGTGACGCAGATTTGCTCGCCTTCCAGCGTGATGGCCGCGTCCGGCAGCGGCGGGGCAAGGCGCACCCAATCGGCGGGCTGGAAATCGCGCTTGTCGGTTGGCGGAATAGTGAAGAGGAGGCAGACGCGGGCGGGGTCGGAATCCTGCTCGATGTTGGTGCCGCGGACCAGCATGCCGGCCGCTTTTTCGGTTTCCGCCAGCCGCGTGGCGAGCGCCTTGTCGTCAGGGTTGAGTTCGATGGCGTCGCGCAGCGCGGAGATTTCTGCGGCCG
>CAIYPH010000667.1 GCA_903928045.1 uncultured Rhodospirillales bacterium | reverse complement strand
TGCCTGGCGGCCGCGCTTGATCGTGCCAGCCGACGAGCAGGTCGTTGCCCTGCTGCACGCCCTGGTACGGCGCGGTCCAGTGACTGGCGGCCTTGGGAAGGCGGCGCTGGCGCTGGTCACCCGCTCGCTCGGCAACCCCGCGCGGTTCGACGCGATGCTGTTCAAGGGGGAGACGCTCGCCCTCGCACAGCTCGTCGGCCTGCGGGCTCCCCGCACCGGGACGGTGCATTCGGTGCCGCAGGCCGCTGAGGTCGCGGCCCGGATCGGTTATCCCGTCTACGCCAAGGCCGGCTTCGGCTGGGCCGGCCAGGGCGTCACGCGCTGCGCCGACGCCCGTTCGCTGGAAGCCACCATCGCCGCCACGCTGCCGGCCACGCGTGGCCGGCTGGCGCCCATGAAGTCGCTGGTGCGCCGCTGTCTCAGCCGCGATTGGTTCCCTGTCGGCATCCCCTTCGACGTGCAACAGGCCATCGATGGCCATCCCGCGATGTACTGCGCGGTGGCGATGGAGGGGCGCATGCTGGCGGGCTTTGCCGGCTTCAACCGCACCGGCCATGGCACCGGCCCAAGCACGCACGTCTCCATCGGCGCTCATGCTGAGATGGAGCGTGCCGCGCGGGTGATGATCGCCGCGCTCGGCGCGACCGGCTTCATCGGGTTCGACTTCATGATCGAGCACGCCACCGGCGACGCCTATCTGCTGGAATGCAACCCTCGCCCGATCCAGATCGGCCATCTCGGCCGCCGGATCGGCGTGGACCTCGCCGCCGCCCTCGCCGCCGCCCTTGCCGGTGATCTCCCGGCCGAACCGCAAAGCGCGTCGGGTGAGGCCGATATCGCGCTGTTCCCGCAATCCTGGCTGCAGGACCCCGAGAGCCTGGCGGGTAACGCCGACGCCGATGTGCCTTGGGACGACCCGGGCCTCATGCGCTGCATGGTCGCCGCCGCCCCGGCAGGATCGGCAATCGCCTTGCACGCCTGATTCGCAGAACGCGAATCCCGCCCATTTCGCAACTTCCTACTTTCCCAATATGCATCGCAGGCCTGGCTGCAACACGGCAGTCGATTGAAATTACTTAATTCCCGAAATGCGAAACTCTGGCGCCGGTCTTGCACTGCCGTGGTGCAGGGCTGGCACGGTGCCGCCCGGCATGATCGCAGTGGGAACCACCCTCATGACACGACATCTCGAATTCTGCGCCCGTCTCCTGCTCTGCACCGCCCTCAGCGGCTGCGGCGGCATGTGGCAGGCGCCCAGGAACACGGTCGATCTGAACTCCCCGGCGGCCTATATGCTGGAGCGCCAGGATATGCCGAGCACGGAGCGCGCCGAGCCCGGCCTCGCCATCCGCGGCAATGCGGCCCGCTGCACCACGACGGAGCCGGCGGCGTCAACCGCCGCCGTCTTCCCGAAGCCCGCGCTGCCGCTCTCGCCGGGCGACCTCATCCGCATCAGCCTGCCCGGCGACGAGCTGCCGGCCGGCAACTATAAGGTGGATAGCGACGGCGCGATCTTCCTCGCCGGCCTTGGCAAGGTCCCGGTCATTGGCCGCGATGTGGTCCAGGTGGAGGCCGAGATCGCCGGGCTGCTGGTCGCCAAGGGGATCTACCGCCCCGGCCACGCCCATGTCTCGCTGCGCCTGCTGGAACGTGACGCGGTGCGCGTGCTGGTCGCCGGCGCGGTGTTCGCGCCCGGCCAGGTCGTCATCAACGAGCGCCCGACCGTGCCGGACTAGGCGCGCCAGTCCGCCGCCGGCGACCATGCGATCGGCCGCTCGCTCAGCGCGGCGCTCTCCCACGCCTCCGGCGTCCGCCCCGATGCGGATGTGGCGGCCATCGTCCTCGAGCATGCCGGGCAGCGCCGCGTGGTGGATATGCGCGGCTTCCTCGACGGAACGCCGGTTGACGACCCATTGCTGGTGGATGGCGACCGGATCTTCGTGCCAAGCCGGCACTGCTTCCAGCCGCGCCTGGCCCGCTCGACCCCCATCACGCCGCCGGGCGTGCGCGTCTACATGTCGAACCTCACCGCCCCGGCCAGCAGCAACGCCTCCTCCGGCGTTGGGCGCGACCAGACCAACCTCCCCTACGGCACGCGTCTGCTCCAGGCGCTGTTCTCCGCCAACTGCGTGGGCGGCGCGAAGATGACCAACGCCGATCGCTCCGCCGTGCTGGTGTCGATCAACCCCGACACGGGTGAGACCGAGGTGATCGAGCGCAACATCGAGGCGCTGATCCGCCGCGCCGACCGGGATGCCTATAATCCGCTGATCCTGCCCAACGACGCCATCGCCTGCTACGACTCCGCCGTCACCAATGTCCGCGAAGTGCTTCGCTCGATCGGCGATGCCGCGTTGTCGGCCTCGGTTGCCCGGCTGCTCGTGCCATGAACGCGCGCACCATCCCGTTGCGCCTCTCGCTGCTCCGCCGCCTGCGCGACGGCGGGCCGCATGAGCGGCGCATGCAGCGCTACATCATCTCCGGCCTCGTCTGCTGCGTGCTCGCCTGGGCCCTGTCGCTGGCCTACCTGGTGCTGACCCCGCGCAGCTACACCAGCGGTTTCGTCCTCGTGCTCCCCGGCACCGGCACCGGCTCCACCCTCAACCTGCCCACGGTCGGCCAGGTCACCTCGACCTCGACGCCAGCCTTCGGCGGGCATGATCTCAGCCCGACCGAGAACTACCGGAAAATGCTGATGAGCAACCGTTTGATCGGCATGGCCGCCGAGGCGGCCGGCGAGACGGCGGACAGGTTTCCGCCGCCCAAGGTGGAACTGACCGACCAGACCAAGCTGATCGGCATCAAGCTCACCGGGCGCAGCCCCGAGCAGGCCAGGACACGCGCGGAAGCGGTGCGTCTCGGCTTCCTGAAAATGCTCGACGATCTGCGCTCCGACGAGATCGTCATGCGCGACACCGCCTACCGGACCATGCTCGGCGGCTACAAGGAAGCCCTCAATGAGTCACGCAAACGCCTGACCGACTACCAGGCCTCGACCGGCCTGATGTCGCTCGACCAGTACGGCTCCATCGTCGCCGGCACCGAGCGGTTGCGCGACATGCTGCGGGACGTCGAGGCCAAGCAGGCCAATCTCCGCGCTGGGGTGCAGAGCCTGACCCGCCAGCTCGGCATCACCCCCGAACAGGCGAGCCTTGCCCTGGTTTTCCGCTCCGACCCGCTCTTCCAGGCGCTGGTCACCCAGCTGGCCAAGACCGACGCCGAACTCGCCGCCCTCACCGGCACGCGCGGCCAAAACAATGACCGCGTGGTTGACCTCCAGGCCGAACGCGGCAGCACCGTCGCCCGGCTGATCGCGCGCGCTAGCGAGCTTTCCGGCACCAAGCGGCAGGACGTGCTGAAGATGCGCGACCTCAGCAGCCAGGACGAGCGGGCCCGCCTGTTCGAACGCCTGGTCGGCCAGATCGCCGACACCGAGGCGATGGCCGCGATGCAGGAGCAGCTCAAGACGCAGCTCGTAACCGAGCAGGCCCGCTCGATGGCGCTCGCGCCCGTCGCCTCCCGCCTCGATGATCTCAGGCGCGACGTGCAGGTGGCCGAAGCCGTGTTCTCCTCGGCGCTGGCGCGCATCGATACCAGCAAGGCCGACTTCTACGCCTCCTACCCGATGGCCCAGACGCTCGAAGTGCCGGACCTGCCGGCCAAGCCGAGCTCGCCCTTGCCGATCCTCGCCGTCGCCGGCGGCCTCGCCGCGACCCTTCTCATCCTTGCCGCATTGGTGCTCACATGGCTGCGAACAGCATTGCTCCAGAGAATCCTGAAGAGCGCCTGATCTGGTCTGCCATCGTCGGCAGCTGGGCGTTCTATTCCATCGGTGCCCTTTATATCGTGGGGCCCGCAGTGGCGGTGGCGCTGCTCGCCAAGCAGGTGTGGCGCCACTACATCGCCCCGGCGCGCCCGGCCACCCGGCCCGAAGCGCCCCCCCTCGGGGTGATGCTATGGATCGCCGGCATGGTGGCGATGCTGATCGCGCTCCTGGTGGCCCATAACGCCAACGAGCTCGGCGCGGCGCAGACCCTGAAGTCGGCGATCGGCTGGCTGAAGGGCTGGGGCCTGCTGGCAGCCTTCCCGCTCGCCGGCGCCTGCCTGCGCATCCGGGCGGAGGTGGTGGTCCGCGCTTATCTGCGCCTCGCGCGGCAGACGCTGGTGATCACACCCTTCCTGATCGCCGCCGCCCTGGTGCATTTGCCGTCGCGGCTGTTCGTCTCGCCGCTGTCGGTGATCGGCGGCCCGGGGCCGGAGTTCTTCGCGATCTATCTCTACATTGTCGACCCCTCGGATTCCTCGCTGCGCTGGCAGTTCTTCGCCCCCTGGGCCCCGGCCGCCGGCATGATCGGCAACATGATCTTCGTCCTGGCCTTCTTCGAGCAGGACCGTCGCTTCCGTTACATCGGCATTGCCGCCGGCGTGATGATGGCGCTGCTGACCCGCTCGCGTATGGCGATGCTGTTCATCGGCATCTGCCCGGTGGCGCTCTGGGTGCTATCGCGCCTGTCGCGCTCCTGGCTGCTCTCAACCGCCGCCGCGCTGAGCGTGGCCATCGGCATCATCGCCGACACGCTGATCGGCGTGATTCAGAATGCGGTCGCGGCGTTCCGCGGCGCGCGCGCCGATTCCACCCGCGTGCGTGAAACGCTCGGCCGCATCGCGGTGGACCGCTGGTGGGATGAGGCACCGGTCTGGGGCCACGGCATCGTGGTGCGCGGCGGCCACAACGTCGAATTCATGCCGATCGGCAGCCACCACACCTGGTATGGGCTGCTGTATGTGAAGGGCGCGGTCGGCTTCATGGCACTGGCGATTCCGCTGGCATGGAGCCTGATCGAGATGATCCTGCTCGCCCAGGTCTCCCGCCTCGGCCGGCTCGGGCTGGCGATCGTGCTGATGCTGATATTCTACAGTTTTGGCGAGAACCTGGAGATTCTCGCCTATTTATGCTGGCCCGGACTGATCCTGCTCGGCTGCGCCCTACGCGAAGCAGCCTTCCGCCGCACCGCCTCAACTGAGGCAGCTCAGATCACCTCGGGGTCCGGTATGGATGGCTGTGGAATGGTGGGCGCACCAGGGCTCGAACCTGGGACCCGCTGATTAAGAGTCAGCTGCTCTACCAACTGAGCTATGCGCCCTTCCGCCGGCCGGAGCTTGCGCCGCCGGTGCATCGGGGCCGCCCCTATAGCAAGGGGTTTCGGCAGTGTGAAGCCCCAGCGCGGCGGAACCTCGCGCCGCCGCGCATAGGTGCTACCCGCAAGAGGCCGCTCACGGTCAAATCGGCGCCCCAGGTTAACAGGATCGAGAATGCCGCTGGCGTCGTGGCTCGCGGCCGGCCGGGACAGGCAGGCTTTCCGATTGGCCGAATGCGCGCTTCCCAGCCCCAATCGAGCACTTACCCCAGTGCGCGCAACCGTCTGACAGGTCGCTGAGCCGCCACCCTGCCCGCCGCCCCAAGGGCCAGGCGGGCCCACGTCAGCAGCGCCTCGCGCTCGTCCAACAGCCTCTCCGGGACCGCCCAGAACGCCAGATCGATGCTCCGCCCCTGCTTCTCATAGGAGAGCGGCGCCGTCTCGGCGGCCTCCGCGAGCGCACCACGATTCTCCGCGTCGATCCGCACGTAGAGCGTATCATCCGCCACCATCGCGAACATCAGCCCGTGGCAGAATACGCCGGTCTTGCCGAACATCCGGCGAAACATGAGGTCCCCGAGGGGCTCAAGCTGCTCGGCAAGGAACGCGGCAAACCCGTCGCTGGCGGTCATCCGTGCCCTCCGCCTCAGAAGGTGAACTGCACGCCGAGGTAGTAGGAGACCTGATTGGTCGCGCTCCGCTGGGTGAGGCCGGTGCCGATCGAGCCAAGCACATGCACGGTCTCGGAAACATCGTAGATCGCCCCCAGATTGCCGCCAGCCGCGCCCCGCTGCCCGGTGGCGCTGGCGCCCTGGTAGAACAGCTCCGCACCAAGGCTCAGGTTTTCCGCCACCTTCCGCAGCGCGCCGATACCGGTGAACACAAAGTTCTTGTTGCCGAAACCGGGATTGATCCAGTAGCCGCCGCCGCCGAACAGCGTCCAGTCATCAATCGTCTTCTGCAACCACAGCGGCAGGAACACCTGGACATGGCCGGTCGAGAAACCCAGTGCCTGGTTGCCGACGGGAGCCTCAATCAGCGGATAGGCCGCGACATCCGGCAATCCGGACTCACCCCCCTCGAACAACCGGACCTTGACCCCGAATTCCGCGTCGCCAAAGCCCAACCCGGCGCGGCCATGCTGGGGCTGCGCGTAGCCGAGCGGCAGGACGACATGGACCTGCACGCCTTTCGCCACCCCATAATTCGCCTCCGCCGCCGGCGCCACGCCGCTCCACCCCGCGGCCGTGCGCGTGCCCGACGTCGAGACATCGACCTCCCAGCCGCCCGGTTCGAGCATGGCCGCATCATCAGTGCGGAACGGCGCCCCGGCCCAGGCCAGGCCAGGCGCGCAGGCGCATAACAGCGCGAGCGCGAACCGCCTCACGCCGCCCCCCGCAGCACCGGCAGCCCCGTGGCCGCATCCACCCCAAGCCGCAATCGCATCCCGATCCGCAGGTCCGCCGGGTCGCCCCCCTCCAGCGGCGCAAGCACGCGTACCCCCTCCGGCAGATCCACCGTCACCAGCGCATAGGGCAGCAACGGCCGAAACGCGGGATGGAACGGGTGGTGCGTCACCGTCCAGCTATGCACCGTCGCCTCCCCCGAGGCCGCCACCCACCCGTGCGCGAAGCTGAAGCAGCCATCGCACATCGGCCGCGGATAATGGCGAAACTTCCCGCACTCCCCGCAGCGCTGCAGCAGGATCTCCCCGCGCGCCAGCCCGTCCCAATAGGGCTGCGTATCGGCGGAAGGCTCGGCCCGCGGCCGTTCGATCGCTCCCGACATCTCAACCCCTCCGCATGATCGCGATCGACCCGTCGCCCATGTCGCCATACCCCGTCACCAGGCCAATCTCCGCGCCGGCCACCTGCGCCGCCCCGCCATCCCCGCGCAACTGGCGCACCAGCTCGACGATATGGTTCATCCCCGCCATATGCGCCTGCGACAGCAGCCCGCCATGCGTGTTCACCGGCAGCCGCCCGCCAAGCCCCAGCGCCCCGCCCTCCACAAACGCGCCGCCCTCGCCCTTGGCACAAAAGCCAAGATCCTCAAGCTGGCACAGCACGATGTAGGTGAAGCAGTCATAGATCTCGGCCACATCGATATCGGCATGCGTCACCCCGGCCATCGCGAAGGCCCGCGGCGCCGCCTTGGCGATGCCGAGCCGCGTCAGCTCCGGCCGCTGGGTGATCACCGAGGGCGAATCCGGGTGCCCCTCCGCCATCCCCGAGACCAGCACGCGCGGCCGCCGCATGTCCCGCGCCGCATCCGCCGCGCTGATCACCACCGCCGCCCCGCCATCGCTCTCCAGCGAGCAATCGAGCAGGCGCAGCGGGTCAGAGATCATCCGGCTGTCCTGATGGTCCTCGATGCTGATCGGCTTGGTCATCGCCGCATTGCCGTTGAGGATCGCGTGATTGCGCGTGGTCACCGCGATCTCAGCGAGTTGCCGGCTGGTGGTGCCGAACATCTCCATGTGCCGCCGCGCCATCGGCGCATAGAGCTGCGCCGGCGCAATGCCCCCCATCGGCATCTCGAACTCGCCGACCACGCGGAACTGCGGCATCTGATGCACCCGCGTGCTGATCCGCGCACCCGAATACCCCGTCCGCCCGATCGGCAGCAGCACATGCCGGCAAATCCCCGCGGCAATCGCCGCCGCCGCGCACTGGATCGCCGCCACCGGGCTCGCACCCCCCATCGGCGTTGTGGCCGAGAACCGCAGGTCCGGAATCCCAAAATTGGTGATGAAATCCTCCGCCACCACCGCGCCCGAGGCGATCGGGATCACCCCGTCAATATCGCGCGGATACAGCCCGGCATCGGCAATCGCTGCCAGCGAAGCCTGCAAGGTCAGCGACAGCGAACTCCCTTGCGCCTCGCCACGCCGGTAGCTGGTCTCGCCGATCCCGGTAATCGCGGCGACGTCGCGCAGACCTGGCATGGTACCTCCTATCGTTTGCAGACAAGCAAGGGTGTTCTTTTTGTGAACAAAAAGAACCAAAAAAACGTTTCATCCGTTTGCTTTGCTCCCTCCCAGGAGAGTGCGCGGCCAGTGGATGAAAGTTTTTTGGCTCTTTTTTTCAAAAAAGAACCGCTTGCTTCCGGTCCCCCCATCACGGCGGCAACTTATACAACTCGATCCGCACCCGCCCGTTATGCGCCAGGGTATGGTGCAGCGCGGCTTCTGTGCCGCTTGTCCAGACCAACACGCCGCGGCCGGTATTGACCGTGGTCGCCTGGGCCAGGCTCTGGATCCGGTTGACGCCCTGGCCGATCGCCGGCGGGAAGGAGGCCACCACGATCGCCGTGTCGTCTGGGCGCAGGCGCAACAGGGTGGCCAGCATGCCGCCGCGGTAGAGGAAGCTATCGGTGCTGATTTCGCGCACCACCCGCCCGGCGTCGTCGAGCACGTACACGCGCGGTGCCAACAGCGTGCGCCCTTGCGGCACGCTCGCCACCCCCACGGCCGCCGGCGCGCCGCCGGGGGCGAAGCGGAAAGCGGTATAGAGGCTCAGCCCCTCCGGCGTCTTGAGACAGGGCGACCCGCCATCGACATCAGCGAAATGCAACTTGCCGTCAGGCTCGATGAAGGCGGCGGCCGCCGCATCGGTGGAAGGGATGTCGGGGCAGGTCCGCGCCCCGATGTCGACCAGCGGCGCCAGATCGGGCGGCGGCGGAACGCAGCCGGCGAGCGTGAGCCCCAGCAGAACCGCAAGGCGCCTCACTTAAGGAGCGTCCCCAACGCGTCCGTCACCTTGTCGATCGCATCCTGCATGCCCTTCACCGCCTTCTCGGGGTCGGCGAACAGCAGGTCGGAGTTGACGAAGACATAGGCCGGATCGGGCGAAATGCCGACAAACCCCGCGGCGGTCACCTGCGGATTGTAGATGATGGCATCACGCATCAGCACCGTCGTGCCGCCGGCCTGGGTCATGCGGCACCGCAGGCCGAGGAACGGGCGGTACGGCGCCTTGTCGGTCACCCCGGCGGCGACGTAGCCGAAGCGGCCGACAATGCAGTCGAGATAGGCATCGGGCTTGGCGTCGGCGGCAAGGTTGCCGTAGCCGTCGGCCACGAATTCGGTGCGGTCGGTCCGCGCGCTGGCCTCCACCACCTCGTAGCCGCGCGCCTTGAGTGCGGCCAGCATGCGGCTGCGGAAGACCTCCTGCCCATCGAAATTCTGCCCGCCGATGGAGTCGCGGAACTTGCTGTCGAGATTCGCCTGGATCGCCGCCCCCACCAACGCGCCCACCAGGCCGAAACTCTGCGCCGGCGAGGTGGCGAGATAAGCGGTGGGGCCGGCGGTAGGCCATCCCGGCGTCAGCACCGCCAGGGTCTTCACCGGCGTCGCCCCCAGATCATAGGGGATCACCGGAACCGCGCAGGCGCCCAGCAGCAGCAACAGGCCCAGCGTCGTCAGGCCCTTGAGACGGCAGACCATCCGCCCGCTCCATCGTTTATTGTTGGGCGGAAGCCTCGCATGCCGGATCGCTCACCGCAATATTCCCGCCGCCCTTTCCTTGCGCCGCCCGCTGCGGTTCACTCACCGTGACACGGAGGACCCGCCATGACGCTACACCCCCCCAGCCTCGCCGAGATCGACGCCGCGCGGAGCCGCATCATGGGTCTCGCCATCCGCACCCCCCTGATCCGCCTGCCCGACCGCGGGGGCGACAACGAGATCTGGCTGAAGCTCGAAACCCTGCAGCCCGTCGGCTCCTTCAAGCTCCGCGGCGCCGGCAACTGCATCCTCAGCGCCCCTCCATCGCAGCTCGCCAACGGCGTCTACACCGCCAGCGCCGGCAACATGGCCCAGGGCGTCGCCTGGATGGCCCGCGAGCTCGGCCTCCCCGCCAAGGTCTTCGTCCCCAGCCACGCCCCCGAAGCCAAGGTGGCGGCCATCCGCAATCTCGGCGGCACGGTCGAGAAAATCAGCTTCGAGGACTGGTGGACCATCATGATCGACCACGGCCGCGCCGGCGAGGCGGGCTGCTTCGTCCATCCCGTCTGCGACACCGCGGTGATGGCCGGCAACGGCACCATCGGCCTCGAAATCGCCGAGGACCTGCCGGATGTCGACGCCGTCATCATCCCCTTCGGCGGCGGCGGCCTGGCCTGCGGCATCGCCGCCGCGCTGCGCGCCATCCGCCCGGCGGCCCGCGTCATGGCCTGCGAAGTGGAGGGCGCCGCGCCCTTGGCCGCCGCCCTGGCCGCCGGCGAGCCCACCACGGTCGAATACCACCGCAGCTTCATCGACGGCATCGGCAGCACCGCGGTGCTCCCCGCGATGTGGCCGGTGGTGCGCCCGCTGATCCCGGAGTCCATCGTCGTCCCGGTGGCCGAGGTCGAGGACGCGCTCCGCCTGATGATCAACCGCCTGCACCTCATCACCGAAGGCGCCGGCGCCACCGCCCTCGCGGCCGCGAAACGCAGCGGGATGAAGGGGGCGAAGATCGTCTGCATCGTCTCCGGCTCGGGCATCAATTTTGCCGAAGTCGCGCGGATCATGGCGGGGTAGGAAGCGTGTTCTTTTTGTGAACAAAAAGAACCAAAAAAACTTTGGCTCTATTCTCGTATTCTATGCGTAGGTCTGAATTGCGGCGTTGAGACATGCTCTTGGTGTTGGGTTGAGGCGGATGGTGGCGAGGTGGAACCACTTCAGGTAGCTGTCGAGGTATTTTGAGGCGACTCCGCGATGG
>CAIYPH010000666.1 GCA_903928045.1 uncultured Rhodospirillales bacterium | reverse complement strand
CGGCCTGCTGGAGCAGCGGGCGATCGACCGCGCGATTGCCGAGAATGACGCGGCGGTGTTTACCGCCTGGGCCGCACTGACAGCGACTCCGAGCAGTTTCAGCCAGTTGCAGCGTTACTGCCGCATCATCTGGCTGCGCGCCGCGCCAGAGGAACATCTCCGCCGCGCCGGGGTGTTCTCGACGCTCGGCATTCGTGCCGGTAAGCGGGCGATCTTCGATCTCAAAACCATCCTCGCCGCGCATGAACATATGCTGGTTCGCGCCGATCATGTGCTCGACACCACAGGCCTCACCGCGGCGGAAAGCCTGGACCGGTTGATACGCCTCGCTGAACGTACTTGACCTTCTACCTCAGCCGATCCGCGTGACATCCACGGTGACGGCATGGTTGAGCGGGCCATGGCCGCCACCATAGCCTGGAGCAGCCCTTATCGCGGCCATGACGTAGGCGCGGGCGCGGGATACCGCGTCATGCATCGGCATCCCCTGCGCGAGCCCCGCGGCGATAGCGCTGGCCAGGGTGCAGCCGGTGCCATGGGTGTGGACGGTGGCGATGCGGCGGGCCGTGAAAGCCTCCACCCCTTCCCTGGTTGCCAGCAGGTCCACCAGATCGTCGCCTGGCAGGTGACCGCCCTTCAACAGTACCGCAGGCACACCGAGATCGAGCAGGGAGGCAGCGGCATGGCGCATATCGGCCTCGCTGCTGATACGCAGGCCGGTCAGCACCTCGGCCTCCGGCAAATTCGGCGTCAATATCGTCGCCAGCGGCAACAGGCGGTGCCGCAGATGGTCCACCGCGGAGTCGGCCAGCAGGCTGTGCCCGCCCTTTGCGACCATCACCGGGTCAACCACGATCGGAAGTCCGGTTGCGCGCGTGGCGAGCATGGTGGCAACAGCCTCGATCGTCGCGGAGTCGCCGAGCATGCCAGTCTTGATGGCGTCGGCGCCCAGATCATCGAATACGCTGGCCATTTGCAAGTACAGGAACTCGGGGGGCACCGGGTAGACACCCTGCACGCCCAATGTGTTCTGTGCCGTCAATGCAGTAACCGCAGTCATCGCGAATGCGTCGAGCGCGGTGATGGCTTTGATGTCAGCCTGGATGCCCGCCCCGCCCCCGGAGTCAGAACCGGCGATGACCAGCACGCGGCCCTGCATCAGGCAGCCACCGCGGCGATTTCGGCACATAGGGCATCGACGATGCGGGTCACCTGTGCAGTGCTCTCGCCCTCCACCATCACCCGGATCAGCGGTTCGGTACCGGATTTGCGGATCAGTAGCCGGCCAGTGCGAGTGAGTTCCGCCTCCGCCTCGGCGATCGCCGACTGCACGGACGGCTTGTCGAGCGGCGAATCTCCGCTGAATCGCACATTCTTGAGCAGTTGCGGCAGGGGGGTGAAGACATTGCATACCTCACTTGCCGGCTTGCCTGCCTCCACCAATACCGCGAGCACCTGTAGGGCGGCCAGTAGTCCGTCGCCTGTTGTGGCGTAGTCGGACAGGATCATATGGCCGGACTGCTCGCCGCCGACGTTGAACCCCTCCGCGCGCATCTTCTCCACCACGTAGCGGTCTCCCACGGCGGTGCGATGCAGCGCCAGGCCGCGGCCGTCAAGGAACCGCTCGAGCCCGAGATTGGACATTACAGTGGCGATGATCCCTCCACCGGCCAGCCTTCCGCTGTCCCCCCATGAGCGCGCAATGAGGCCCAGTACCTGATCTCCGTCGATAATTGCGCCCTTCTCGTCAGAGAGAATGAGCCGGTCCGCGTCGCCATCTAACGCGATGCCGAGATGGGCACCATGGCGGAGCACCTGCTCGGAGATGAAGGCCGGCACGGTCGAACCGCAGTCACGGTTTATGTTGAACCCGTCGGGTGCGACGCCGACCGCCACCACATCGGCGCCAAGTTCCCACAGAACCTGCGGGGCGACCTTGTAGGCGGCGCCGTTAGCACAATCGACGACGATCTTCAGCCCGTCGAGCCGCAAACCGCGCGGGAACGTTCCCTTGGCAGCCTCGATGTAGCGGCCCGCTGCGTCATCCATCCGCTTGGCGCGGCCAAGCTTGGCCGAGGAGGCAAGACGGCCGAGCAGGCTGCCATCCATCGTCGCCTCGATCTCGGACTCGGTCTCGTCACTGAGCTTGAACCCGTCGGGGCCAAAAAGCTTGATGCCGTTGTCCTCGTAGCTGTTGTGCGAGGCGGAGATCATCACGCCGAGATCGGCGCGTAGATTGCGCGTCATCATGGCGATCGCCGGCGTCGGAAGCGGGCCGAGCAAAGTCACGTCCATGCCGGCCCCGATGAAACCGGCTGTCAGCGCGGGCTCGATCATGTAGCCAGACAACCGCGTGTCCTTGCCGATTACCACTCGGTGGCGATGGTTGCCACGGGTGAACAGTAGCCCCGCAGCCTGCCCGAGTCGCAGCGCGGTGCCGGCGGTCATGGGGTCACTGTTGGCGGTGCCGCGAATACCGTCAGTGCCGAACAGGCGTCGCTTGGGGGACATGATCTACCTGCCCTTGGTGTAATACATATCTACAGTCACTAGCCGATTCCGCCGACGCCGCGCCACACCTGCAATGCCTGTACGGTGGCCGCGACATCGTGTACGCGCAGGATCGTGGCTCCCTGCGCCACGGCATGCAATCCGGCGGCGAGTGAACCGGGGAGGCGCGCCTGCGGATCGGGCACATCGGCGAGCTTGCCGATGAAACCCTTGCGCGAGACGCCGATCAAGATGCGGCAGCCGAGGCCGCGGAGCACGGAAAGGCGAGGAAGTAGGGCGAGGTTGTGGGCGGCGGTCTTGCCGAAGCCGATCCCGGGGTCGATGGCGATATTGGCGCGGCCGATGCCAGCGGCCTCAGCGGCCGCGACGCGCTCGGCGAGCTCGGCCATCACTTCGGCGGCGACGTCCTGGTACCGCGCGCGCTTGGTCATCACGTCAGGCGTGTGCCGCATATGCATCAGCACCACTGGACAGCCGGCGCGGGCGACGATGGACGCGGCGGCCGGATCATGGGAGAGCGCCGAGACATCGTTGATGATCCGCGCTCCCGCGTCCAGCGCCGCCTGCATGGTCTCCGAGTTGCGCGTGTCGGCCGAGACGAGAACTCCGGCATAGGCGAGGCCGCGAATTACCGGAAGGATGCGACGCCGCTCTTCAGCGGGATCGGTCGGCTGCGAACCTGGCCGCGTGGTCTCGCCGCCGACATCGACGATCGCCGCCCCGGCCTCGGCCATCGCGAGGCCCGCCGCAATCGCGCGTTCTGGCGCGAAATGATGGCCACCATCGCTGAAACTATCGGGGGTTACGTTGAGGATGCCCATAACTGCGGGTGCCGCAAGACCGGCCCAGGGCGGCACCGAAGTGGTGAGTCGGGTTCGCCATGGTTCCGGAATCTCTGCGGCCGGGAGGATGCATGTGCCCAGTCGGACGAGGGAAAAGGCGTCTGGCCCGCCGTTCAAAGGTAGCGCCAGCCCGGCAGCAATGGCCGCCCGGGCGGCGTCGCCGGTCAGGAGCCCGAGCGGCTCGGCGTCTAGGTCCAGCCCTCTCGCCCCTGGTCAGCCCGGCTGCGGCGCTGTGCCGAGTCCGCCAGGCGGTGGCGCGGGACGGCTGGCAGGCGGCACCGAGGCGCGTCGCGTCTCGGGCATCGGCTCGTCCACCACCCGCTTGATTACCTTCTCGCCGCGCAGGATCTGGCGGATTTCGTCACCTGACAGTGTTTCATGTTCCAGCAAGCCCTTGGCCAGAGCGTGCAATTCGGCGAGATTGTCGGTCAGGATCTGCTTGGCCCGCGTGTAGGCAGCATCGATGATCGCCTTGATCTCCGAATCGATCTCGCGCGCTGTTGCCTCGGAGACGTTCTTGGCCTGGGTGACGGAGTGGCCGAGGAAGACCTCTTGGCTGTTGTCGCCATAAGCGATCATGCCGAGCTTCTCGCTCATGCCCCATTCGGTGACCATCATGCGCGTCTGGTTGGTCGCCATTTTGATGTCGCCCGAGGCACCGTTAGACACCTTGTCGGCTCCAAAGATAATCTCCTCGGCGGCGCGGCCGCCCATTGCCATGCACAGCTCGGAGAGCAGCTTGGATTTGCTTTTGGAGTAGCGATCGCCCTCGGGCAGCGACATCACCAGCCCCAGCGCGCGGCCACGTGGGATGATGGTCGCCTTGTGGACAGGGTCGCACTCCGGCAAGTGCATTGCACACAGCGCATGGCCCCCCTCGTGATAGGCGGTCATCTCCTTTTCCGCGTCGCTCATCACCAGCGAGCGGCGCTCGGCGCCCATCAGCACCTTGTCCTTCGCCTGCTCGAACTCGTTCATCGCCACCACACGCTTGCCCATCCGCGCGGCCAGCAGAGCAGCCTCGTTGACAAGGTTAGCGAGGTCGGCGCCCGAGAAGCCGGGCGTGCCGCGAGCGATGATCTTGGGATCGACGTCAGACGCCAGCGGCACCTTGCGCATGTGCACGCGCAGGATCTTCTCGCGCCCGTTCACGTCGGGGTTCGGCACGACCACCTGGCGGTCGAACCGGCCGGGGCGCAGCAGCGCAGGGTCCAGCACGTCCGGCCGGTTGGTGGCGGCGATGAGGATCACGCCCTCATTGCTCTCGAAGCCGTCCATCTCGACCAGCATCTGGTTGAGGGTCTGCTCGCGCTCGTCATTACCGCCGCCAAGCCCGGCG
>CAIYPH010000665.1 GCA_903928045.1 uncultured Rhodospirillales bacterium | reverse complement strand
GCGCTGGAGGCGGTCGCCGAAATCATGGTGGAGCGCCTGCGACATAATGGCTGCTCCCTCAGAATCGGCGATCAACTGGGTGGCGCGGACGGCACGCCGCGGGTCATGGGCCATGCCGGGCCGTTCGAGCAGGTGTTGATCAACCTCATCGCCAATTCCATCGACGCCTATGGCAGTCATCCAGCGAGCGGTGACGTTACCCAATTCATCAATATCGCGGTCCACGCCGACGGCGATGAAATTGAACTAACCGTCGCTGACCGCGCCGGCGGCATTCCAGACAGCGTGATGCCACGCATTTTCGAGCCGTTCTTTACCACGAAGGACGTCAGCAAAGGCACCGGCCTCGGCTTGTCAATTTGCCGCCGCATCGTCAACGAAATGGGCGGCACGATCGATGCCGTCAACCGCGATGGTGGCGCGGTGTTCACTGTCCGGCTGCCGCGCGCCATGCCAGGAGAAGGAGGAGAGGGGCCACCTGTGTGAACCAGGAAGTCCCTCCCTCACCATCAATTGCCCGTGCGCCCAGCCCGTCAGGCCGGAGGCGGCGCCGGCCAACTTGCCCACGTCATGGGGTCGCTGACGAGGCGCTCACCCATGTGATCTTCGATCCCCTTCACGCCGGGGATGTTCATCGCAGCAACCGTCATCGCCTTGCGTATCTCGGGCGAGCGCACTGCGCCCAACAGGTGCACCACGCCCTTGTCGACGATCACGTTGCCTTCATCGGGAAGCTCGGCCCAGGCTTGGGCGCGGATCTCGGCGAGATAGGCATTGCGGATGCGCGTATCGTCGTCACCATCGGAACGCACCGGCTTCTCGGCGCGCGCCACCAGGGCATGGATGATGTTCGAGCGGCTGACGATGCCAACCACATGGCCGCCGATGTCGACCACCGGCACCCGCTTGATCCGCTTGCCCTCAAGCAAATCGACAATGTCGCTGATCGCGGTGTCCTCCATCACGGAGATAACCTCGCGGGTCATGATCTGCCTCGCGGTCCGCGCATGGGAATGGATGTATTCGGCCGCCATCGTATCGCGGGAGAAAAACATCTCCAGCCATTTCGGCTGCCGGGGTGTCCCAGGCTCCACCTGACGCAACAGGTCGCCCTCGCTGACGATACCGACCGGCCTGCCGTTCTCGACCACCGGCACGGCGCTGATCCGCTTCTCCAGCAGCAGGCGCGCGATGTCGACAACGCTGGTGTCCGGCGTCACGGTCACCACGTTCTTGGTCATGATGTCGGCTGCGATCATCGCCAGATCCTCCTATTGATGGCGGGACCTTACCTGGACGGGAGGCGAATTTCGTTGACCTGTGTCAACACCCCTGGCGGCGCCCGGCGTCTTGACGCAGCATCACGCTCCCCCAGCCGGACCCTGCGATGACCACTCATGTGACGCTCAATGCCCTCCTCACAGATATGTTGCGGGAGGTCCCTGGCGTCGTTGCGATGGCGACCACCGCCGCGGGCCCCCTCTATGAAGGCGCCGCCGGAACGTGTGGCGCGGCGGCGATGACCACCGATAGGATCTTTGGCCTCGCCTCGATGACCAAGGCGATTGTCTCAGCTGCCGCGATGCGCCAGGTCGATGCTGGGCGTCTCGCACTCGATGCGCCGCTGGCCGACGTTCTGCCCGCGCTATCATCTCCGCAGGTGCTGGAGGGTTACGGGCCCGACGGTACGCCACGGCTCCGCCCGGCGGCCCGTCCGATCACGCTGCGCCACGTCCTGACCCACTCGGCAGGCTTCGGCTACAACACGTGGAACGTCGATATCGGCCGCTACATCGCGACGACTGGCCTCGCCCGTCTGCCCGCCGATGCCGGAGAGCTGGCCCGCACTCCGCTGCTGTTCGACCCTGGGACGGCGTGGAATTACGGGATCAACACCGATGTCGCCGGTCTTGCGATCGAGGCGGTCACCGGCGAGCGGCTCGATCGCCACCTCGCCGCTGGCCTGCTGGCCGATCTCGGGATGACCGATACCGCGATCGTGCTGGACGACGCCCAGCGTGCGCGCCGCGTCACCACCATGCGCCGCCAGCCGGACCGCAGCTTCGCCGATATCGGCTTTACCATGGATCGGCCGGTACAGTACTGCATGGGCGGCGGTTTCCTCCACGGCACGGCGCGAGACTATCTGCGCTTCATTCGCCTCATCCTCAATGGCGGCGTGCACGAAGGTACGCGCCTGCTGTCGCCGGCCAGCATGGCGGCCCTCACCACCAACCAGTTGGAACCGGGGGTACGGGTGCGCCGGATGATCTCCAACGATCCGCCCCGCTCGCAGGATGCGGAGTTCTTCCCGGGTATGGAGAAGCACTGGAGCGCGGGCTTCATGATTACCACGGAGGACGCCCCGACCGGCAGACGTGCGGGCAGCCTGGCCTGGGCCGGCATAGCCAACACCTATTGCTGGATCGACCCGGCAGCGGGAATCGGCGGCGTGTTCATGACCCAGACGCTGCCATTCGCCGACCCGGCCACCCTCGCCGCCTTCGCACGGTTCGAGCGCACGATCTACGATCTCTTCGCCTGATCACCACCTGCGCAACCGCTGGTTAAGGTTTCTGCGCCAGTCTCCTGGTCATGGATATCGATATTCAGGACCGCCCCGCTCCGCTCGCCCCCGCCGCCGATTGCCAGCTTTGCCCGCGGTTGGCGGCCGAGCGCCAGTCGCGGCCCGCCAACAGCCGAGGCTCGCTCTCCGCTCGCGTGCTGATCGTTGCCATGGGCAGCGATGGTCATCCGCACGACACGTTGTTGCTCTCCGTACTCCAGCGCTGCGGCCGCATCGGCACCCGACCGGACGCGGATGGCGGTGTACCACTGCTCGATACGCGCATCACCCAGGCCGTTCGCTGCGTGCCGGGATCCGGGCTTCCGGAACCCTCTGAGGTCAATGCCTGCAACGGCTTCCTGGCCGCTGAGTTCACCGCGCTGACGCAGCTCCGCGGAGTGCTTGCGCTGGGTGCCCTCGCGCATGCCGCCGTGCTGCAGGCCTGCGGAATTCCTGGCACCCGGTTCCGCTTCCGGCATGGCACGCTTCACACGTTGCCAGACGGACTGATCCTCGCGGATTGTCACGCGCTTTCCCGCTTCCGAGGCGCGGCGGCGCAGCCCGACGATACGTTGGCGGCCACGCTGCTCGCCCTGCTGGCCCGGCTGGACGCGGCGGAGTAGGGCTTCAGTTCAGCCGGTTCTTATGGAACCGGCCGCCCTGCATGATCGCCGCGATGTGGCGGCCCTGCTCCTGGAACAGCCCGAGATCGGCCAGCGGATCGCCGTCGATGGCGATGAGATCGGCGAAGGCGCCGGGCTGCAACGTGCCGAGCTTGCCCTCCATGCGCAGCAATTGCGCGCCGATGGTGGTGGCGGAGCGGATGATGTCGATCGGCGACAGCACCTCGGCACGCAGCAGGAATTCCCGGCTCTGATCCACCTGCAATTCGCCCAGGAGATCGGTACCGAAGGCCACGGGCACTCCGGCATCCCGGCAGATTTCCAGGGATTTCAGCGCGCCGTCGATCACCAGATCGTTCTTCTCCAGCATATCGCCGCTCATGCCGAACTCGCCCGCCCGCTCCTTCATCGCGTAATAGGCGACGAGGTTGGCGACCAGGAACATGCCCTTCTCCGCCATCAGCTTGGCCGAGCGCGCATCGATCAGGTTGCCGTGCTCGATGGTGCGCACCCCGGCATGGGCAGCGCGGGTGATCGCCTGGGGGGTATAGGCGTGGGCGCAGACATAGCGGCCGAAAGCGCTGGCCTCCTCCACCGCGGCGGCGATTTCACCATCGGAGAATTGCAGGCTGTCGAGCGGATCGTACGGCGAGGCGACGCCGCCGGACATCATGATCTTCACCTGGTCGGCGCCCTGGCGCATCTGCTCGCGGGCGGCCTTGCGCACCTCGCGCTCGCCATCGGAGACATTCATCGAGAAGGCCATGGCGTTGCAGCAATGGCAGCGGGCGCCGAACACGTCGGTGCGGCGGCGCGGGTCGGAATGCCCACCGGTGGGGCCAATCGCCTGGCCGGCGATGAACAGGCGGGGGCCGGGGATGCTGCCCTCCTCGACGGCTAGCTTGAGGCCCCAATCGGCGCCGCCAGTGTCACGCACCGTGGTGAAGCCGCGATCGATCATGCCGCGCATATTGGCGGCCGCGCGCGCGGTGCCGAGGGTGAGCGGCACTTTTTCGAGCGAGGGGATGCTGACCGAGCTCAGCATGACGTGCACGTGGCTGTCGATCAGGCCGGGCATCACCGTCCGCCCGCCGCAATCCACCACCTCGGCGCCCCCAGCCGCGACACGCTTGCCGACGGCGACCACCTTGTCGCCCTCGATGCGGATCTTCATGCCGGGCTGCAAATGGCCGGTCTCAGGCTCCAGAAGCGACAGATTTTGCAGCAGATATCCCATGGCGCGGCCCTCCGGTTGAGGGCTGTGAGCCTAGAGCGCTTTGCCGCGCCCCGTAAATCCTCAGCCGGCCCGATCGCGGCGATCGAGCACTTGCAGGCTCTCCGGGCGGAAATACAGCACGGCCGCGCTGCCCGGCTCCGGCAGAACACGGGTCGCCTCGCCATGCAGATCCACCAGCGCCTCGACCTCCCCGGACAGCACCACCCGCACCCGGGCGACCGGGCCGAGGAAGGTGACGTCGCGCACCGTCGCATCCAGCTTGTTCGTCGCGCCCTCGAAGGGGGCGAGCGCGATCGCCTCCGGCCGCAGCGCCATCATCGCCTCGCCGCCAGTCACCCCGGTCAGCGCATGATCGAGTGTGAGCGGCGCGCCGTGGAAACTGAGCCGGCCCGCGACATCCTCGATCCGGCAGGGCAGCACATTGGCGGTGCCGACGAAGGTGGCCACAAAGGGGGTACGTGGCGTGTGATAAACCTCAGGCGGGGTGCCGATCTGCTCCACCCACCCCGCGCTCATCACCACCACCCGGTGGGACAGCGCCAGCGCCTCCTCCTGGTCATGGGTGACGAAAATCGCGGTGATGCCGAGCTCACGCTGGATGGCGCGCAGTTCCTCGCGCAGCGACACGCGGATTTTCGCATCGAGTGCCGAGAGCGGCTCGTCGAGCAGCAGAATGCGCGGGCGGATGGCGATCGCGCGCGCCAGCGCGACGCGTTGCTGCTGGCCGCCTGACAATTCCACCGGATAACGGCCACCGAGCTTGGGCAGGCCGATCAGCTCCAGCATCTCCTTTACCCGCGCGGCGATCTCGGCCTTCGCCACCCCCGCCACCTTGAGGCCGAAGGCGATGTTGCCCTCCACCGTGAGGTTGGGGAACAGCGCGTAGGACTGGAACACCATGCCGATGCGCCGCGCCCGCGTGGGCAGATGCGTCACATCCTCGCCGTCGATCACCACGCTGCCGGCATCGGGCTTCTCGAAGCCGGCGATCATCCGCAGCACCGTCGTCTTGCCGCAGCCGGAGGGGCCGAGCAGGGAGACGAATTCGCCGCGTTCGGCATCGAGCGAGAAATCCTGCACGGCCACCGCCGGGCCGAACGCCTTCTTCACACCGCGGACGGACAGGAAGCTCATGTTTGCTCAGGTTCCCTTGCGGCGGCCGCCGATGGCGCCGATCAGTGCCATCAGGCCCCAGGTGAAGGCGAAGGCGACCAGCGACAGCGCCGCCGGTTCATAGGCGCGGCTGGCGCCGAGCAGTTGCATGAAGGGCCCGAAGGCCGGCCGGTCGAGCAGGCTCGCGAAGGTGAACTCGCCGAGCACAATCGCCGCGGTGAGGAAGGCGCCGCTGAGGATGGAGGTGCGAATATTGGGCAGTACCACCCGCAGCAGCACCATCACCGGCCGGGCGCCCAGGCTCTCGGCCGCCTCGCTCAACGTGCGCACATCCATGGAGCTCAGGCCAGCATCGACGCTGCGATAGATATAGGGCAGCGAGAGCGTCACGTAGCCGAAGGCCAGCAGCGCATCGGCGCCGAGATCGCTGTCGGTCAGCGGCAGCCAGGAGTCCGAGCCGTAGAGCCGGACGTAGCCGAACACGATCACAATCGCCGGCACCACGAGGGGCAGCAGGGTGACGAACTCCACTGAGGCGCGCAGCCGGGGCGCGTGCAGCCGCACCGCATAGGCGGCCGGTAGCACGATCAGCATGCCGATCAGCACCGTCACCAGCGCCATGACAGTGGAATAGAGGAAGGTGTCGCCGAAGCGATGGTCCTCGAACACGGTGAAAAAGGCATCGAAGCTGTAGACGCCCCGGCGCATGCGCATGGCGAATTCCAGCACGCCGGCCAGCGGCAGCAGCAGATAGGTCGCGCCGAAGGCGATGATGACGCCGCGCGCCAGGCCCCGCGCGCTCACCGGAAGCGCCGCGCAGAAAAGGCCCGCAGGCGGAGATAGATGATGTTGCACACCGCGGTGATCGCCACCATGCCGAAGGCAAGCGCATAGCCGAGATTGGGGTCGTGCAGCACCTCGCCGCGGATTTCCGCGAAGAGCAGGATGGTCACCAAGTTGATGAAACTCCCGGTCAGCGCGAAGGCGGTGGCGACCGCGCCGAAGCCGTTGGCGAACAGCAGCAACGCCGCGCCGGCGAAGGAGGGAAACAGGATCGGCGCGGTAATGCGCCAGGCATGCTGCCAGGGGGTGGCGCCGAGCATGGCCGAGGCCTCGCCCCACTCCTTCTTCAGCCCCTCCACCGCCGGCATGATCAGCAGCACCATCAGCGGCAACTGGAAGTAGAGATAGGTCAGCGTCAGCCCGGTGGTGCCGAGAATGGTGAACCCGGCGGCATAAATGTCGATGCCCAGCAGATCGCGCAGCAGGATCGTCACCAGGCCGAGCCGGCCGATAGTGGCAAGGAAGGCGAAGGCCAGCGGCACGCCGGCGAAATTGGAGGCCACGCCGCTCAGTGTCATCAGCCCCTCGCGCAGGAACCGCGGAATGCCGGGGCCGGCAAGCGACATGGCGATGGCAAGGCCGATCACCGCGCCGAGGATCGCAGAAACGCCCGAGACGATGATGCTCTGGCGGAAGGCGTTGGCGACGATCGGCGTCATCAGCCCGGCGATATTGGCGAGGGTGAAATTGCCCTCGGCATCCTGGAAGGCGCCGATGAACAGCCCGGCCGTCGGCAGCACCAGGAACAACACGGCAAACACCGCGAAGGGCCCGATGCCCATCGCGGCGCTTGCGGGACGGCTATGCCAGATGCGGCTGAGCCAGGGGAGCCGGAGCTCCCCTGGCGGCGTCGTGGTCAATGAACGTTACTTCTTGACGACGTTGGCGCCCACCACGGTGTCCCACTGCTTGGTGACGACGCCCTTGATGACACCCTGATCTGCGAGGCTCGGGAAGACGGCCTTAGCGTAGTTTTCCGCCGGCGGCAGCTTGGCGAGCATATCAGCCGGCAGTTTCTTCGCCGCGGCCATCTCGTTGAAGCGGACGGGGTGGCAGTAGCCGCGCAGCCAGTCGGTCTGGCCCTCGTCGGAATACAGGTATTCGATCCACAGCTTGGCCGCGTTGGGGTGCGGCGCATAGGCGCTGATCGCTTGCACGTAGACGCCGGCAACGACGCCGCTCTTCGGCACCACGATCTCGACCGGCGGGTTGCCCTTCAGCGTGTCGCGATCGGCGAGGGCCAGATAGTCCCAACGCAGCACGATCGGGGTGGTGCCCTGGGCGAGCGAGGCGGCAGCGCCGATCACGGGCACGAAATTGCCTGACTTATTGAGGTCGGCGAAGTATTTCAGCCCAGCATCGGCCGCGCCATCCGGCGTCTTGGCGCCGGCGGAGAGGCCGGCGGCGTAGATCGCGACGATGGCGTTATACGCGGTGCGCGGATCGCCGGCGAGGGCGACGGAGTTCTTGTATTCCGGCTTCAGCAGGTCCGCCCAATCGGTCGGCGGCTTCTTGACGAGGTCCTTGTTCACCTCCATCGCGAGCACGCCGTAATAGTCGCCGAGCCAGTAGCCGTCGGGGTCTTTGAGGTCGGCGGGAATGGCCGAGAAGGTCGCGGGCTTGTAGGGCTGCAACAGGCCATCAGCCTTGGCGGAGGGGCCGAAGGAGAGGCCGACATCAACCACGTCCGGCGCCTGCGGCCCCTTGTTGGTCTTGTTCGCCTTGATCGCCTCGATCTCGTCGCCCGAGCCGGCATCGGGGTTCAGCTCATTGACCTTCAGGCCGTAGCGCTTCTTGAACTTGTCGATCATCGGGCCGTAGCCGCACCAGTCGCGCGGCAGGGCGATCACGGTGAGCTGGCCTTCCTTCTTGGCCGCGGCCACCAGGGCGGCGGGCGCTTCGGCGCGGGCCGGGGCAGCAACCCCGAACAGCAGGGCGGCGAGCGAGGTCGTCGCGAGAAGATGTTTCATTCGGCATCACTCCGGAGTTTTCTTGTTGAGGCACGCCCATGTCGCGCAACACCGTTCCGCAGAGGATCGCATCGCCGCGCCCGGCACTGCTACGTCCCGCCGCGCCGCGCGTCAACGACAGTATGATGACGGCCGCGCAGCCGGTTTCTTGCCCCACCCGCTGCGGCATGGTCCTATGCCGCGAGACACAGATTTTCGGGAGTGCGCCACATGACATCCGCGATCCGCATCGCCGCCGCCGCGCTGGCCACCGGCTTCATCGCACCCGCCATGGCCGACGAATTGACCGTCGGCGCCTTCGGCGGCTCCTTCGCCGACAACGTGAAGGCCTGCCACATCGCCGCCTTCGAGAAGGCGACCGGGTCGACCGTTGCGCTCAAGCTCGGCAACTCCTCGCAATTCGCCGCCGCGGTGCGGGCGGGCGCGGGGTCGCCGGACATGGATGTGATCTTCATCGACAATTCGCTCGCCGTGCAGATCCGCAACGAGAAGCTCGCCGAGCCCTTACAGCGCGCCAAGCTTTCCCATGCCGGCGAGATCATCCCTCACGCCTGGGGCGTCGATGACAGCTACGTCGTCGCCATGGTGAGCGCCACCGCGCTGGTCTATAATCCGAAGCTGGTGAAGGCGCCGCCGACCTCCTGGATGGACCTGGCCGACCCCGCCTATGCCGGGAAATACGCCATCGGCGACATCTCGGGCACCTCCGGCCTGCAATTCCTCCTCGCGCTCAACAAGATGAAGGGCGGCACGCTCGATAATCTCGACCCCGGATTCGAGGCCATCAAGCCGCTCGCGAAGGGCTCCCAAGTGCTCTACACCCAGGCCGACCAGTTGCTCTCGCTGTTCGAGCGCGGCGAGATCGCCATCGCCGCCTGGTATCCCGATCGCGCCGGGGTGGCGATGGATAAGGGGCTGTCGCTCGCCGTCGCCTACCCAAAGGAGGGCTCGGTCGGCATTCTGCCGGTGGTGCAGATCCCCAAGGGGAGCAAGAAGGTCGAGCTCGCGCATAAGTTCATCGACACCGTGCTGTCCGCCGATGGCCAGAAATGTTTCTCCGAGCGCGCCTATATCGGTTCGGTGAACAAGGGTGTGACGCTGTCCGACAAGGTGTCGCACATCGCCCCCACCGGCGCCGCGCTCGACAGCCTGTGGTTCATCGACCCCGACGTGCTGGCCAAGCAGATCCCGGGCTGGACGCGCCGCTGGCAGCGCGAGGTGGCGCGCTGAGCGGGCTCGCTTTCGAGCGCGTCGGCAAGTCCTACGGCGCGACGGAGGTCGTCCGCGACGTTTCGTTGAGCGTGGCGGAGGGCGAGTTCGTCGCCCTGCTCGGCCCCTCCGGCTGCGGCAAGACGACGCTGCTGCGCATGGTCGCCGGCCTGGTGGCGCCCAGCACCGGGCGGGTGCTGATCGGCGCGCAGGACGTGACCGCGCTATCGCCGGACAAGCGGGGGGTGGGGCTGGTGTTCCAGTCCTACGCGCTGTTCCCGCATCTGACGGTGTTCGAGAACGTCGCCTTCGGCCTGCGCCGCCAGCGCGTTTCGGGGGCGGCGCTCAGCGAGCTGGTGGAGGCGGCGCTCGCCATGGTGCGGCTGCCCGGACTCGCGGCGCGGCGGCCCTCCGAGCTGTCCGGCGGGCAGCAGCAGCGGGTGGCGATCGCGCGCGCCATCGCCCCACGTCCGCGCGTGCTGCTGTTCGACGAGCCGCTCTCCAACCTCGATGCGCAGTTGCGCGACGAAATGCAGATCGAGCTGAAGCGCCTGCAACGCAGCCTCGGCATCACCACGCTGTTCGTCACCCATGACCAGTCCGAGGCGCTGTCGATGGCGGATCGGGTCTGCGTGATGGCGCACGGCGTGGTGCAGCAGTTCGACACCCCGGAGGCTGTCTATCACCGCCCCGCCACTGCCTTCGTCGCGGGCTTCATCGGACGGCCCAACCGGCTGGCCGGGCGTATCGCGGCGGATGGGCGGATCGATCTCGGCGGCGGGGTGCTGCTCGCCGCCGGGGAAGCGGGCGCCCCCGGAACGGCGGTGGAGGCGATCATCCGCCAGGAGGCGATTGCGATCGCCGGGGATGGCGACGGATTGGCGGGCACCATCGTGCTGCGGGCCTTCAATGGCGCACGGGTGCAGTACGTGGTGCGGCTGGCCGAGGGTGTGGAATTGGTCGCCGAGACCGCCTCCAGCGGGGCGCAGGCCGGGCTGGAGCCGGGCACGCCGGTGCGCCTCGCCATAGCCCCCGGCGCGGTCTTCGCGCTGCCGGTGGCATGAAGCGCCACGGCATCGCGCTGGCCGGCCCGCTGGCGCTGGTGCTGGCGGTGTTCTTCCTCGCCCCGGCGCTGCTCACTTTGCCGACCGGCTTCCGCGAATACGTGCCGGGCCAGGGCATCACCGACGGCTCCTGGACGCTCGATGCCTATCGCGACATCGTCTCCGATGATTTCTACCGCGAGGTGCTGTGGCGCACGCTCGGCCTCGGCCTCGCCGTCACCGTGATCTGCCTGCTGCTTGGCTATCCGCTCGCCTGGATGATCGCCCGCGGCCCGGCACGGCTGCGCATGCCGCTGCTGTTGCTGGTGATTTTCCCGATGATGCTGAACCTGGTGGTGCGCTCCTTCGGCTGGATCGCGCTGCTCGCCAATCGCGGCCTGATCAACAATTTGCTGACCGATCTCGGCCTCATCGCGACGCCGGTGAAGATGATGTTCAACCTCACGGGCATGCTGGTCGGGCTGGTGCACATCTATCTGCCCTTCATGGTGCTGATGCTGGTCGCCGCCATCCAGAACGTGCCGCGAGACGTGGAGGCGGCGGCGATGACGCTGGGCTCGACCCGCCGCCACGTCTTCCTCGCCATCACCCTGCCGCTCACCGCGCCGGGCATCCTCGCCGGCTCGATCCTGGTTTTCGTGCTGACCATCAGTGCGCTGGTGACGCCGCGCATGTTGGGCGGGCCGACCTACCGGGTGATGGCGACGCTGATCTATGACGAATACATGCAGATGCTGGACTGGCCGACCGGCTCGGCGCTGGCCTTCGTGCTGACGGCGATCGCGCTGGCCATCATCTGGGCCGCCAACCGCGTCGCCCGACGTTGGTCAGGTATGGGGGCAGCAACATGATGGAAATGGCGCCCGGCCGGATCGCGCCCTGGACCGCCAGCGCGGTCATCGACTTCCTGCAACTGCCGGTGCTGGTGGTGGTGCTGGCCGCTTTCAGCACGACCTCCTACCTGACCATCCCGCCCCAGGGCTGGACGCTCGCCTGGTTCGCCAAAGTGCTGTCGGACCCCGCCTGGCTCAGCGCTATCCGCATGAGCCTCTTCCTCGCATTCGGCGCCACCGCCATTGCGCTCGCTTTGGGCACCGCGGCGGCCTACGCGATCGCGCGACGGATGGTGCCGGGGGCGGATGCGTTGACTGCCCTGGTGATGGCGCCGCTGGTGATGCCCTCGGTGGTGATCGGGGTGGCGCTGCTGCAATTCTATGCGCTGACCGGCCTGCGCGGCAGCATCTTCGGCCTGCTGATGGCCCATGTGGTGATCACCGTGCCCTATATCGTGCGCGCCGCGCTCACCAGCCTCGCCGGGCTCGACGGCGCGCTGGAGGAGGCGGCCCGCGTGCTGGGCGCCACCGGGCCCGAGGCCTTCCGCCTCGTCACTTTACCGCTGATCCGGCCTGGGCTGGTGGCCGGCGCGCTGTTCGCCTTCATCACCTCGCTCGACAACGTGCCGGTGACGATCTTCCTTATCTCGGCGCGGCAGACCACGCTGCCGGTGCTGATCTTCTCCTCCGTCGAGATGGGGGTGGACCCCTCGGTCGCCGCGATTTCGACGCTGCTCATCATCGCCACCGGCGGCATCCTGCTGCTCGCCGAGCGCCGCTTCGGCTTCCACCGCTTCATCTGAAGGTTTCGCCATGCCGCTGACCAGCAAAGGCTTCCCCCTTTTCCTCACCTTCGACCTCGATGCCGAGACGATGTGGACGGCGCGGGACCCCGCCTACGCGCAACGCCCCATCCTGATGTCGCAGGGCGCTTATGGCTGGAAAGTCGGCACGCCGCGCATTCTCGACATGCTCGATCGCTTCGGCCTGAAGACCACCTTTTTCGTGCCCGGCCTGGTAGTGGATCAGCGGCCGGCGCTGATGGAGGACATCCTCAAGCGTGGGCACGAGATCGCCCATCACAGCTACAGCCATAAGTGGATCCTGACGCTGACGCCGGAGCAGGAGCGCGAGGAGATGGAGCGCGGCATCGAGGCGATCCGCCGGGTCAGCGGCCGGGCGCCGCGCGGCTGGCGCTCGCCGGCGGCGGAGCTTTCGCCGATCTCGATAGATCTGCTGGTGCAGCACGGGTTCGACTATTCCTCGAACTTCTTCGACGATGACAGCCCCTATCTGCATAGCGTCGGTGGCCAGAAGACTAGGATCGTCGAGCTACCGTTCCGCTGGGTGCTCGATGACGCGCCATTCTTCCAGTACTCGATCGTGCTGCCCGGCCGTACCATGCAGGCGCCGTCTGCGGTGCTGGAGGCGTGGAAGCTCGAATTCGACACGCTCTACGCCGAGGACCGCATGATGATGATCGGTTTTCATCCCCAGCTGATCGGCCAGCCCTCGCGGCTCTGGGTGCTGGAGAAGCTGATCGAATATGCGCTGAGCCATCAAGGCGTTTGGATCGGGCGTTGCGACGAGATGGTGGAGGATATGCGGCCCGGCCTGGAAGCGGCGCGGCCGTGAGCGGCCAATCCGCCGTCCGGCTCGCGGCGCAGCTGCGGGCGAAGGAGGTTTCGCCGGTGGAGGTGATGCGGGCGACGCTGGCGCGGATGGAAGCGCGGCACGATCTCAATGCCTTCATGGCGACCTGCGCCGAGCGGGCGATGGAGGAGGCAAGCGCGGCGGAGGCGGCGCTGATGCGGGGCGAGGAGATCGGCCCGCTGTTCGGCCTGCCCTTCTCGGTGAAGGACCTCACCAATACCGCTTGCGTCGTCACCACCCAGGGCTCGGCGCTCTATGCCGCCAACGTGCCCGCCGCCGATGCCGTCAGCGTCGCCCGTGCGCGGGCAGCCGGCGCGATCCTGTTCGGCAAGACCACCACCCCCGAATTCGGCCACAAGCCCTTCACCGAGGGCCCGCATTTCGGCCGCACCCTGAACCCGCATAACCCCGGCTTCACCTGCGGGGGATCGAGCGGCGGGGCGGCGGCGGCCCTGGCGGCCGGCATCGGGCCGCTCGCGCTGGGCTCCGACGGCGGCGGGTCCATCCGCATCCCCGCCGCCTGCTGCGGCGTGGTCGGCCTCAAGGCGACGCTGGGGGCGATTCCGCATCTCCAGGTGCCCGACCTCTTCGCCGCCAACTCCTATGTCGGCCCGATGGCGCGCGACATCGCGGATACCAGGCTGTTCTTCGACAGCCTGCGCGGCCCGCATGACGGCGACCCCTACGGCCAGGCCGTGCCGCCCGCTCCACGCGGCGCCAGCCCGCCCCGCGTCGCGCTGCTGATGCGGTGCGGCAACCGGCTGGACCCGGTGGTGGAGGGCGCCGTAGCCGCTGCCATGCGCAATGCCGCGGCGCTGGGCTGGATCATCGAGCCGATCGAGCTCGATTTTGTCGCGCTCGAGGCCGCCTTCCTGGTGATCCTGCGCTCCGCCCTGCTCGCCCGCCTCGGCGCCGCGGCCGCGCGCACGCCGGAGAAGCTCGACCCGACACTGCTCGCGACCATCGAGGCCGGGCGCGGCTACAGCGCCGCCGATCTCTGCGAGGCGCAGTTCGCCCGCACTGCCTGCTTCAATGCGGTGCAAGCCGTATTCGCCCGCTATGACCTGATCGCCTCCCCTACCCTTTCCGCCCCTCCATTGCCGGTGGGGCTGGACCCGGCGGGGAGTATCGAGATCGCCGGGGCGCCTTCCGGCACGATTCGCGGCGCCTGGTATCCCTACACCTACCCCTTCAACCTCACCGGCCACCCCGCACTGTCCATGCCCGCGGGATGGACCGCGAACGGGTTGCCGATCGGGCTGCAACTGGTCGGGCGCTGGCACCAGGAGGACGCGCTGCTCGATGCCGCCGCCGCGCTGGAAGCCACCGGCATCGCCGGCTGGCGCGCCGCCTGAGGCCGATGGCGCGCAGCCCCGCCCCGCGCCGCTCCCGTGGCACCGGCCGCGTCCGCATCGAGGATGTGGCGCGCGAAGCCGGCGTTTCGGCGCAGACCGTGTCGCGCTTCCTGCGCGCCCCCGCGCAGGTCGGCCCTGAGGCCTCCGCGCGGATCGAGGCGGCGGTACGGGCGGTGGGCTATGTGCCGAATTTGGTTGCCGGCTCGCTGGCGTCGAACCGCAGCCGCATCGTCGCCATCATCGTGCCGACGTTGGCGAACCCGGTGCATGCGCAGCCGGTGCAGGGGCTGGGTGACGCGCTGCGGCCGCAGGGCTATCAGGTGCTGGTCGGCACCACCGATTTCCAGGCGGAGACCGAGGAGGCGCTGATCCGCGCCTTCATCGGCCGCCGGGTCGATGGGCTGGCGGTCACCGGCGGCAGCTTCGCCGAGCCCTCCCGCCAGGTGCTCGCGGCCGCGGGGATTCCAGTGGTGCAGTTGTGGGAACTGCCGGAAGACCCGTTCGACATGACGGTCGGCCTGTCGAATGACGCGATCGGCGCCCGCATGGCCGCGCATTTTGCCGAGCGCGGCTATTCCCGCCTCGCGGTGATCGGCCATGCCGAGGCGAGCGACACGCGCTCGGCCGGCCGCGTCACCGGTTTCTGCGCCGAGGCGGCACGGCTTGGGCTGCCCGAGCCGCTGGTGCTGCTGCCAGAACGCCCGATGTTGATCCGCGACGCCGCACCGCTGCTCGACCGGTTGGCGGAGGCCCACGTGGATGCGGTGTTCTGCACTTCCAGCCAACTCTCGGTGGTGCTGCTGCTCAACGCCCGCAGCCGTGGCCTCGCGGTGCCCGGCGACCTCGCCATTGGTGGTATCGACAGCGATTTCGCCACCGTGGTGGAGCCCGCGATCACCGCCATCCGCGTGCCGGCCTACGATGTCGGTCTGCAAGCCGGCCATCTTCTGCTGCGCCGTCTCGCCGGCGAGACCGTGCCGGAGCGGCGGATCGACACCGGATTCACCTTCATCCAGCGCGGTTCCACCTGACCCGATCTTCTTGACAAACCTGCCCGCGCCGCTTCATGTTAGCGTTAACAGTGCGCCACCAAGGCGCCCCTCCAGGGAGATGTTCAGATGCTGCGTTTCGCACTCATGGCTTCCGCCGCCGCCTGGCTCGTCGCGCCGGTCCAGGCGCAGGACCTCAAGCAGGTGCCGCGTAACCGCACCCTGATCACCCAGGGGTGGGACTACTATAATCAGGTGCAATCGCCGGGGAATCTAAGCCCCTATAACGGCGTGCTGCTCAACCAGCGACAGGTGCTGCACTACACCGTTCAGGAGGCGCTGTTCTACACCAACCACATGACCAACACGATCATCCCCTGGCAGGCCGAGGGGATGAAGACGAGTGCGGATTTCCGCACGGTCACCATCACCATGCGCTCGGGCGTGAAATGGGCCGACGATAAGCCGCTTACCGCCGAGGACGTAGTGTTCACCATCGAGACCCTGAAGGCCAATGCGCCGGAGATGGCGCTGTCGGGCGCGATGAAGGAGTGGGTGGCGAGCGTTGAGGCGCCCGATGCGCGCACCGTGGT
>CAIYPH010000664.1 GCA_903928045.1 uncultured Rhodospirillales bacterium | reverse complement strand
GGGTGCAGGCGCGCACCGCCTCGATCCCGGGGTCGGACGCGCAGGCGACGACGAAGATGTCGGCGGTGGCGCGCTCGACGAAATGGCACAGCGGCTCCACCACCGCATGCCAGTCCCGCCAGGAGTAGATCGCCCTGGGGCCGCTCGCGAGGGTCGCGACATCGATTTCCGGCCCGTCGAGCCGGCGGAAGGGGGCGATTGCGGCGGCGATGCCGGCCGAGCAATCCTGGCTGCAGTTGGGATTGATGACGAGAATGCGGGACATGCGCAAAGTCTTGATCGCCAAGGGGCGCGGGATCAAGTAATGCTGCACTGCGGCGAGCGCTTTTGCCGGCCGCTGCTGAAAGGTCTCGCCGTGACCGAGGTCTCACCCGTCCGCTGGACGCCCGATCGCTCGCCGAAACTGCCGCCCTGGCCGGTGCCGCGCATGGCCGATGCCCTGCGCCGCGGTGCCATGGGCACCTGCCCGGCCTGCGGAAAAACCAGGCTGTTCGCGAAGTTCCTCCGCATCAAGGCGGAGTGCTCGGCCTGCCAGGCGCCGCTTGGCCTGGCGCGCGCCGATGATGCGCCGCCCTATTTCACCATTGTCGTGGTGGGGCACCTCATCGTCCCGGCGATGCTGGTGGTGGAGAAGACCTGGGCGCCGGATTTGTGGATCCACGCGGCGATCTGGCTGCCGCTGACGGTCTTGCTGGCGGTCGGGCTGCTGCAGCCGATCAAGGGTATGACGGTGGGGGCGATGACCTCGCTCGGCATGCTCACGGTGGAAGGCCCGGGCTGAGCCGATGACCACGGCGGCCGAACTGGCGGCGGAAGGGGCGCGACTGGTCGATATCGCGCTTGAGGGCGAGACGCTGACGCGGCTCTCCCCGCTGCTGGAGGCCGATCTGGCGCAGGCGGTCGCCGATCTCCAGGAAGATAGCCGGTTTTATCCCGTCGCCGGCGGCGCCGGGCCGTACGGGCTGCGGCTGTCGATCCAGCACGGGCGGCTGGTGTGCGATGTGCGCGCCGCCGATGGCACGCCGCTGCGGGGTATTCTGCTCGCGCTCGGGCCGTTCCGTGGGCTGATCCGCGACTATCAGATGCTGGTGGATAGCCATGTGCTGGCGGTGGCCGAGGGGCGCGAGCAGCGCATCCAGGCGATCGACATGGGCCGCCGCGGGCTGCACAACGAGGGGGCGGAGCTGCTGATCAAGCGGCTGGAGGGCAAGATCGCCATCGATTTCGCCACCGCGCGGCGGCTTTTCACTTTGGTCTGCGTGCTGCATCAGCGCGTCTGACCACTCTACACGGGCATACGCATGAAGATCGACGGCACGCCTTATCGCAGCGTTTGGGTGAATGAGCAGGATGGCTGGTCCGTCCATATCCTCGACCAGACGCGCCTGCCCTGGGCGGTGGACGTGCTCCGCCTCACCGACGTCGCGGCCGCCGCGCATGCGATCCGCTCGATGCAGGTGCGCGGGGCGCCGCTGATTGGCGCGGTGGCCGCCTATGGGCTGTGTCTCGCGCTGCGGGCCGATGCAGGGGCGATGGAGCGGGATGCCGCGTTGCTCGCCGCGACACGGCCGACCGCGGTGAACCTGCAATGGGCGCTCGACCGGATGTTGGCCCGGCTGCGCCCGCTCGATGTCGCGGCACGGGTAGCCGCCGCCTATCGGGAGGCCGCCGCCATCGCCGATGAGGATGTCGGGATGTGCGCGGCGATCGGCCGGCATGGGCTGGAGCTGATCGAAGGGCTGGCGCGGCCGGGGCGAACGGTCAACATCCTCACCCATTGCAACGCGGGCTGGCTCGCCACCGTCGACTGGGGCACCGCGCTGGCGCCGATCTACATGGCGCATGACCAGGGGATCGACCTGCACGTGTGGGTGGACGAGACGCGCCCGCGCAATCAGGGGGCGCTGCTGACGGCCTTCGAGCTCGGCAGCCATGGCGTGCGCCACACCGTGATCGCCGATAATGCCGGTGGCCATTTGATGCAGCACGGGATGGTCGATCTCGTGATTGTCGGCACCGATCGCACGACGCGGATCGGTGATGTGGCGAACAAGATCGGGACGTATCTCAAGGCGCTGGCGGCACACGACAATGGCGTGCCGTTCTGGGTCGCGGTGCCGTCCTCCACCATCGACTGGACGATTGCCGATGGGGTGCGCGAGATCCCGATCGAGGAGCGGGCGGCGAGCGAGGTGACCACCATCAGCGGCCGCGCGATGGATGGCACGGTGACCACGGTGCGCATCGCGCCTTCCGCGAGCCCTGGCGCCAACCCGGCTTTCGATGTGACGCCGGCGCGGCTGGTGCGCGGGCTGATCACCGAGCGCGGACGCTGCGCGGCCAGCGAAGCGGGGCTGCTCGGGCTGTTCCCCGAGCGGCGATGAGCGCCGTCTCTTAACTTACACAAGATTAAGCTTGCTCGATAGGCAACCCGCGTCAGACTGTGGGGATGCAAATGATCCGGAGTGAGCGTCGAAGTGGCTGAGTTCTGGGCCGAGTGGGGGGCGCTGGCGTATCTTGGCGCCGCTGCGTGGGCGTT
>CAIYPH010000663.1 GCA_903928045.1 uncultured Rhodospirillales bacterium | reverse complement strand
CGCCCTGCCAAAGCAGCGATCCCCGCCGTGTCCGTGACATCCACCGTCTCCAGCGCCAACCGTTCGGACGTCAGCGCGCTCAGTTCCGGCGACGGCGTGCGAAACGTCGCGGTCACATGCCACCCGCGTGCCAAGTGCTCCTTCACCAGCCCCAGGCCCAACCCGCGGGAACCGCCAACGATCAACGCTCGTTTCATTGCCTTATGACTCCCGCTTGAACGTCACCACCAACACATCCCGAAACCCCACGGCCCCCGGATCGACCGGCTCCACCGGGGTGACACCGTGCATCACCCGCGTGTCGTCTACCAGCGCCGCGTCCAGCGGTTGCGCCAATGTGAAGCTGCCCAGGGTCCGCCCCGTCAAGTCGTGCACCGACGTCTCCCCGCTGCGGACGTTGCGCCGCCCGATCAGCAGCACCAGCACATGATCCACCCCATCCCGGTGCATCCCCTCCGGCGTCGGTTTTCCCTCCACCCCTGCTCGGGCTTCGATCCGGAACTGGTGCATTTCCACGAACCACGCCCGCGTCGGGGTCAGCGCCCCGAACAACCCCGAGCAGAAGCGGAACACGGCTGCCATGGTGGGACCGGAGGCGACGGTGGGCAGCACCGGCTGAAACCACCGCTCGATCCCGCCGTTCAACTGGTTGTAGTCGCGGCTTTGGTAATGCGGCTGCGGCGGCAGACGCTCCACCGACCCGGCATCCACACGGAAGCACGCATGCCGGCGTTTCCGGTATCGGCCGCCGTCGGCCATGTAGGTGTCTTGACCCAGATCGTCCCAGCTCGCGGCGAAAGCGTGCCAATCGGTCAGCGGCCCCCCGGCCTCCAGCAGCCCGCGCATCGCATCCGCGTGCACGAAGGCAAAGCCGGAGGAACGGATTGTCTCGGTCAGATCGATCATGCGATGGCTACTCGGTGAAGTGGACGGGTTCGGCGAAGAAGCGGATGCCCGCTTCCTTGAATCGCAGCTTGATGCGCCGGTTGATCTCCCGTTGCACGGACCAACGGCCGGAATCGGAGCATGCCACCTGCCCGGTAATCGTGACCCCCTCGGCATCGATCCTGTCGACCCCGAACGGCTTGAAGTCGGAGGTGATTTTGGGTGCGAAATCCGCTTCCTCCCGCATCGTGCCGACGATGGCGGCGATCGTCGCGATCACCTTGTCCGGGTCCGCGTCGTAGGCGACGGTCACCCGGACATCGGCGTTGCCGATGCCACGCGTATGATTGGTAACGCTGGCGACCGAACTGAAGGGGATGATGTGCACGGCCCCATCCAGCGCCCGCAGGCGGATGGTGCGGACCGACAACCCCTCCACCCGGCCGGACAGGCCGGCGACATTCACCTGATCGCCCACCTGCAGCGCGTTTTCCAGGAGCAGGAAGATCCCCGTGATCAGGTCCTGCACCAGCTTCTGCGACCCGAAGCCTATGGCCACGCCCAGGATCCCGGCGCCGGCCAGAAGCGGGGCGATGTTCACGCCAAGCTCACTAAGGACCATCAGCACGGCCACGACGATAATGACGATCAGCAGCATGGTGCGCAGCAGCGGCAGCAGCGTCCGCAGCCGTGCCGAACGGGCGACCTGCGCGTCCTGCAACAAATGGTCCAGATGCCGCTGGATGGAGGCGTTGATAATTTCCCACACCGCGATCGAAGCCAAGATCGTCAGGCCCAGGGTGATCGCCCCGGACACGGCGCGCTGGCCGGCTGGGGCCGACAGCAGCCATGTCACGATGCCGGTGCCGTAGACTTGCAGTAAGGCCAGCACCGTCACGCCGTGCACCAGCAGCCGCGCCACGAGCGCCATCGCCGGATGATAGATCGTGAGCCGCCCGCCCAGGCCGGTCATGGTGCCGGTCTCCTGCCCCATCGCGTCGGGCAGCCGGTCGATCGCACCGAGCAGGCCGATCATGACGAGGCGGGCGACGGCGAGGACCAGGACCGTCAAGCCCACCATCCGGACGGCTGTTTGGCCGGTGATCCCGACATCCAAGGCCCAACCGCTCCAGATCGCCGCGAGGGCCAGCAGCGCGATCCAGTGCCAGGCAACGGCGCAGCCATTGCGTATGGCGGCGACGGTGCCGGTCGCGCCCTCCGGCGCGTGCAGGACATCGCGCACGGCGCGCCGTCGGTTCACGATGATCCTGGCAATGCCGAGGGTCAGGATCAGGCTCACGGTGTGGACGATTGCGTCGTGGGTCACGTCCGACAGGCCCAGCGCGGCGGCGAAATCGGCGATGGCGACGCCGTAGACCCCAATCTCGATCAGTCGCCGCAGCCAGCGCGTGGCGTAGCGGGCGGCTTCGTCGTGCAGCGGCACCAGCCGCAGGCGCTCCGATCCGGGTTCCAGTACGATCCGCGCGGCGGAGGTCAGGGCAGTCGCCAGTGCGAAGGCGGTCAGGACGATCACGATCGGCATCGCGCGTTCGGCCCGCTCGCCGCCCAGCAGGCCGGCCAGGACGTGGCCCGTGACCAACAACCCGAGCGGCGGGACCAGTGCCAGGCCGAAGCGACCCAGCGCGAAACAGGCTCGTTGGCCGAGCAGGCGCAGGGTTGTCCAGCGGTCCGGGGCAGGGGGTGACTCCAAGTCGCCCTGTTCCGCTCGGTCCTCGGGATCGAGCGGGGTGGGGGCTACGGCCAGCGCCGCCTTCCGCAGCCGTTCCGCCGGCCGCCGCAGCGCTCGGTTCAGGCTCCAGAAAACGGCCGCCGCCGCGACCAGCGCCACCAACAGGCGCCACGCGACACCGATCATCAGTTCTTGTCCGAGGGGGTTCGTGGCCATGACCACCAGCCAGCCCCATAGTAAAGGCAGGCTTTCGGCGGTGCGCACGGCCGCGATCGCGCGCTGTCCGATGCGTTCCAGAAGACCGGTGGCCGCGGAAAGCGGTTGAGCGACCGGTGGATTCGCCTCCGCCGGCGGCGTGGGTGGCGTTGCGGCCGCTTCCGGTGCCGGTGCGGGCTGGGTCTTCAGGATCGCCTGCAAGGTCGCCGCCACGGCCGCACGTTTG
>CAIYPH010000662.1 GCA_903928045.1 uncultured Rhodospirillales bacterium | reverse complement strand
TCTCGGCAACCTGCGATCCCTCTGTGCCCATCACGACGCCCAGCTGAAGGAACGGCCCAACGGCAGCCGGTCAGGTGGGGCCGGCCACATCCGTGGTGCCGACACCAACGGGTGGCCACTGGACCCGCGGCGGCAGTAGCCGCGGCGTTCCGGCGAGGGGCCGGGGGGCACCGGCCTGGGGGATGGGGGTTTCTTGGTAATGCAAAAATCGTGCCAACAACCGTATTGGGCCAATGCGCGCAGAGTCGCGAATGTCGCATAGGGGGTCAAACCCTCAACGAAGGCAGATTTCAGCCAATCCACTATCGAGGTTTCATGACAATTCACGCTCCCGACCGCGTTCAGGCCGCCGCCACGGCCTGGCCCGCCGACCGCGTCGAGCGGTGGGACATCGCGCGCCTGACACCCTTCGCCCGCAACGCCCGCACCCACAGCGATGAGCAAATCGCGCAGATTTCTGCGAGTATCGAGGCGTTCGGCTTCACCAACCCGGTCCTGGCCGATGAGGCCGGCACCATCATCGCCGGCCACGGCCGCGTGCTGGCGGCTCGGCAACTCGGGCTGGTCGATCTCCCCGTCATGGTGGCGCGCGGCTGGTCCGATGGCCAGAAGCGGGCGTACCTGCTGGCCGACAACAAGCTGGCGCTGAACGCAGGCTGGGACACCGCGACGCTGGCGCTCGAACTCGGCGAGCTCAATGCCATGGGGTTCGATCTCGCGCTGACCGGCTTCAGCGACGCCGAGATCACTGATCTGATGGGGCCACCGGCGACGGACGCCGCTGCCGCCGACGGTGCTGACGACCCGGCGGACGCCGAGGTGGAACCGCCGCGCGCTGCGGTCACCCGTCCAGGTGATCTCTGGCTGCTGGGCGAGCATCGCCTGCTCTGCGGGGACTCCACCGGCGCCGGCGCTGTGGCGCGTCTGATGGGCAGCGACCGTGCGGCGCTGCTGTTCACCTCGCCGCCCTATGGCAACCAACGGAACTACACCACCGGCGGCATCGGCGACTGGGATGCCCTGATGCGCGGCGTGTTCGCCCGGCTGTCGGACGTCATGGCGCCGGATGGCCAGGTGATGGTGAACCTCGGCCTGATCCATCGCGACGGCGAGTGGCAACCCTATTGGCAGGGCTGGATCGAATGGATGCGCGCCGAGGGGTGGCGCCGGTTCGGCTGGTACACCTGGGATCAGGGCCCTGGCCTGCCCGGCGACTGGAACGGGCGGCTCGCGCCGTCGTTCGAGTTCGTATTCCACTTCAACCGCACGTCGCGCCAGGCCAACAAAATCATCCCCTGCCGCTGGGCGGGCCACGTCAACAGCGAGAAGGGCGGGCTGCGCGCCAAAGACGGCACGGTGGGCGAATGGACCCATGCCGGCCAGGGTGTGCAGGAGATGCGTATCCCCGACAGTGTGCTGCGCATCACCCGGCACAAGGCCCGCGGTATCGAGACCGAGCACCCCGCAGTGTTCCCGGTGAAGCTGCCGGAGTTCCTGATGCAGGCCTATGCCGACGAGGGTGATGTGGTGTTCGAGCCGTTCTCGGGCTCCGG